>NZ_JBMDWU010000438.1:0-3800 GCF_048594385.1 Micromonospora sp.
GTGAGGGTGGTTGGGGGCGGTTTTTGTTGTCGTTGGGTGAGGTGTTTGTGGGGGGTGTGGGGGTTGATTGGGGTGCGGCGTTGGTGGGTGGTGCTCGGGTGGCGTTGCCGACGTATCCCTTCCAACACGAACACTTCTGGCACACCGACACCACCGGCCCGCCGACCATCGGCACCGGCACCGGTCTGGACCGGATCGAGCACGACATCCTCCGGGCCCTGGTGAGCACCCCCGACCCGGAACGTCTGGTGCTGCTCGGCGCGATGTCGCACCGGACCCACCCCTGGCTGGCCGACCACAAGGTACGCGGAGACGTCCTCTTCCCCGGCACCGGTTTCCTCGACCTCGCGGCGACCGCCGGTGAACTCGCCGGATACCCCCGCATCGCCGAACTGACCCTGTCCACCCCACTGGTGCTCCCCCCGTCGGGAACCGTCGAGGTGCAGGTCGTCATCGACCCCGCCGACCAACCGGACCAACGCCCGGTGCGGATCAACGCCCGGACGGACGCCACCGGCTCACCCGCGTGGACCTGCCACGCCACCGGCACCCTGAGCCGCGAACCACAGCGGCCACCGGACGACCACCCCGCCACCGAGGGCACCGAGATCCCGCTGACCGGCCTCTACGAGGAACTCGACGAACGCGGATTCCAGTACGGGCCGGCGTTCCGGGGCCTGGACGCGGCCTGGTCGCACGACGGCGACGTGACCGTCGAGACGAGCACCGACCTGGCCACCGGCGGGCACATCGTCCACCCGGCGCTGCTCGACGCCGTGCTGCACGCCGCGACGCTGCTCGACGGCGGGACCGCAGGCGGCCTGCCGTTCGTCTGGACCGGCGTCAGCGTGCACGCACCGGCCGGATCGGCGCTGCGCGCCCGACTACGCCGCGTCGCACCCGACGCCGTGGCGATCGACGCCGTCGACCAGACCGGCGCACCCGTGCTGACCGTCGACGCGTTGACCCTGCGCGCCCCGGCCGGCGACGGTGTGCCCGGCGGGGCCCTGTTCACCGTCGCGTGGCAGCGGTTCGACCCGCCGACCGCCACCGGCACCGGCGACGTCGTCGACGTCACCGGCCAGGACGCCGCAGCAGTACTGGACATCCTGCAGCGGCGGCTGACCGGCCCACCCGAACCACTGGTGCTCACCACCCGGCAGGCGTGCGCCGTCACGGCGGACGACGAACCACCCGGCCTCGACAGCGCCGCCGTGTGGGGCCTCGTCCGGTCGGCGCAGGCCGAACACCCGGGCCGCTTCGTGCTGGTGGACTCCGACGGCGGCGCCGTGCCGCCCGACGTCGCCGGCTGGGACGAACCACAACTCGCCTTCCGCGACGGCGTCGCCCACGTGCCACGGCTCGTCCCCGCGCACCCCGGCGACACCCCGCTCACCGTCGACCCGCAGTCCACCGTCGTCGTCACCGGCGGCACGGGCACCCTGGGCGCCCTGATCGCCCGTCGGCTGAAGGCCGACCACGGGGTACGCCGCCTGCTGCTGCTCAG
Source organism: Micromonospora sp. (assembly GCF_048594385.1). Lineage (NCBI taxonomy): Bacteria > Bacillati > Actinomycetota > Actinomycetes > Micromonosporales > Micromonosporaceae > Micromonospora > Micromonospora sp. Next base: position 1,508 of record NZ_JBMDWU010000438.1, read on the forward strand.
CCGCAGCGGACCGGCCGCCCCGGGGGCAGCCGACCTGGCAGCGGAGTTGGACGCCGACATCGTGGCCGTCGACGTGGCGGACCGGGCCGCACTGGGCGAGGCGCTGCGCGGCGTACGCGTGGGTGGCATCGTGCACGCGGCGGGCATCCTCGACGACGCCCCCCTCACGTCACTCACCCCGGACCGACTGGCCCGCGTGATGGCCGCCAAGGTCACCTCGGCCGTCCTGCTCGACGAACTGACCCGCGACCAGGACCTGGCGTTCTTCGTGCTGTTCTCTTCCGTCGTCGGCGTCCTGGGCAACGCGGGGCAGGCCGCGTACGCCGCCGCCAACGCCGCACTCGGCAGCCTCGCACGGCGTCGGCACGCCCACGGCGCGCCGGCACAGTCGATCGCCTGGGGCCTGTGGGAGGTGAACACCGGCCTGACCGAGGCGATGACCGACGCCGACCGGGCCCGACTGGCCCGCGCCGGCGTACACCCCCTCTCCGTCGGCGACGGCCTGCGGCTGTTCGACGCGGCCCTGCGGACCCCCGTGCCCGAACTCGTCGCGGCCCGGCTCACCCGCACACCGGGAGACGAGACCTCCCCGCTGCTGCGCGGCCGCACCACCACACCCGCCTCCCCACCGCACCGGCTCGACGGCCGGCTCGCCCGCAGACCGGCCGAGGAGCAACAACGACTGGTGCTCGACCTGGTCCGCACGCACGCCGCCACCGTCCTCGGCCACGACAGTCCCGACCTGATCCGGCCCGACCGGGCGTTCAAGGAGATCGGCTTCGACTCGCTGCTCGCGGTCGAGTTCCGCAACCGGCTCGGCAGGGCCACCGGCCTGCGGCTGCCCGCCACCCTGGTCTTCGACCACCCCGATCCGGGCACCCTCGCGGAGTACCTGCGCCAGCAGCTGACCGGCGGGCGGCACACCCCCTCCGCACCCGGCCGCCAGGCCGTCACCGGTAACCGGGCCACCGCCGACGACCCGGTGGTGATCGTGGGGATGGCCTGCCGCTACCCCGGTGGCATCCGGTCGGCCGACGACCTGTGGCGGTTCGTCGTCGAGGAGGGCGACGCGATCACCGGTTTCCCGACCGACCGCGGCTGGCCCGACGACCTGTACGACCCGGAGCCGGGCAGCTCCGGACACACCTACGCCCGGGGCGGCGGCTTCCTGCACGACGCGGCCGACTTTGATGCCGACTTCTTCGGCATCTCCCACCGCGAGGCACTCGCGATGGACCCGCAACAACGGCACCTGCTGGAGGTCTCCTGGGAGGCCCTGGAACACGCCGGCATCGACCCGGCCACCCTGCGCGGCAGCGACACCGCGGTGTTCACCGGCCTGATGTATCACGACTACGGCATCCGCGTGGACGTGCCGCCCGACGCCGTGGCCGGCTACCTCAGCTCGGGCACCACCGGCGGCGTCGCCTCCGGCCGGGTCTCCTACGTCATGGGTCTGGAAGGCCCGGCGGTCACCGTGGACACCGCGTGTTCGTCGTCGTTGGTGGCACTGCACCTGGCCGCGCAGGCGCTGCAGGCCGGGGAGTGCTCGCTGGCCCTGGCCGGCGGCGCCACCATCATGTCCACCCCCGGTCTCTACGTGGACTTCGGTCACCAACGTGCGTTGTCCCCCGACGGGCGGTGCCGGCCCTATTCGGACGCGGCGGACGGCACGGGCTTCTCCGAGGGTGTGGGTGTGGTGGTGGTGGAGCGGTTGTCGGATGCGCGTCGTCGGGGTCATCGGGTGTTGGCGGTGGTGCGGGGTTCGGCGGTTAATCAGGATGGCGCGTCGAATGGTTTGACGGCACCTAATGGTCCTTCTCAGCGGCGGGTGATTCGTGCGGCGTTGGTGTCGGCGGGTTTGTCGGGTGTGGATGTCGATGTGGTGGAGGCGCATGGGACGGGGACGCGGTTGGGTGATCCGATCGAGGCTCAGGCGTTGTTGTCGACTTATGGTCAGGGGCGTTCTGCTGATCGGCCGTTGTGGCTGGGTTCGGTGAAGTCGAATATCGGTCATGCGCAGGCGGCTGCGGGTATGGCTGGTGTGGTGAAGATGGTGTTGGCGTTGGGGCGGGGGGTGTTGCCGCGGACGTTGCATGTGGATGCGCCGAGTTCGCGGGTGGATTGGTCTGTGGGTGCGGTGTCGTTGTTGGATCGGGCGCGTTTGTGGCCTGGGGTGGGTCGTGTTCGTCGTGCTGGTGTGTCGGCGTTTGGTGTTTCTGGGACGAATGCGCATGTGATTTTGGAGGAGTTTCCGGGTTCTGGTGGTGTGGGGGAGCCGGGTGTTTTTCCG
>NZ_JBMDWU010000439.1:0-18742 GCF_048594385.1 Micromonospora sp.
GCGTCGACGGGGTCGGCCGGCTGGTCGCCGACGTGCTGGACCTGCTCACCGATGCCGCCGCCCGCCGGGCGCTGACCGGCGTCGACCTGCTCCGGGGCGGTCGACGCGACGGGGTGACCGCCGGGTGGCTGGCGGCGCTGACCGGCCCGCAGCGGCGGTTCACCGCCGAACCGGACGGGTTGGCCACCCTCCGCGCCGAGCTGCACGCCTGGCAGCGCGATGCCGTCGGCGGCCCGGTCCGGGCGAGTTTCCGGCTGGTGGAGCCGGCCGACGACGAGATCGTCGACGCCCTGACCGTGGTGCCGGCCGACCCGTCGACGGTCGTCGGGCAGGGCGGCCGGTGGCGCATCGAGTTCGGTCTCCAGGCCGCCGACGAGCCGGGCCTGCACGTCGCCGCCGGTGACGTCTGGCGGCACCCGGAGCGGCTACCGGCACTCGCCGGCCGCTGCGGCGACCCGCAGGAGACCCTGCTGGCCGAGCTGGGCCGGGCCGGGCGGCTCTGGCCGGAGCTGGACGGCGCGCTGCGCACTCCCGCCCCGGAGCTGCTGGAGCTGGACGTCGAGGGGGCGCACCGGTTCCTGCGCGAGGGTGCGCCGGTGCTGCACGCCGCCGGGTTCGGGGTGCTGCTGCCGTCCTGGTGGCGGCGGCCGGCGGCGCGACTCGGCGCCCGGTTGCAGGCCCGCAGCCGCACCGCCCCGGGCACGGTCGCCGCGACCGGGGCGCTCGGGCTGGACGCGCTCGTCGACTACCGCTGGGAGGTGGCGCTCGGCGACGAGACGGTCGACGCCGACGAGTTGGCCGCCCTGGCCGCGTTGAAGACCCCACTGGTGCGGCTGCGCGGCCGGTGGGTGGAGCTGGACCCGAAACGGCTGGCCGCCGGCCTGCGGCTGCTGCGCAACTCCGGCGAGCTGACCGTCGCCGACCTGCTGCGGATGGGGTTGGCCGGGGCGGAGACGCCCGACGCCCTGCCGGTGCTTGCGGTGACCGCCGACGGCCCGCTCGGTGACCTGCTGGCCGGGCAGGCCGAACGGCGGCTCGTCCCGCTGGACCCGCCGCCGGCCTTCAAGGGCACCCTGCGGCCCTACCAGCGACGTGGCCTGGCCTGGCTGGTGTTCCTCCAGTCGCTCGGGCTCGGCGGGGTGCTCGCCGACGACATGGGGTTGGGCAAGACCGTGCAGTTGCTGGCCCTGCTCGCCGGGGACCCGCCGGACGCCGGGCCGACCCTGCTGGTCTGTCCGATGTCGCTGGTCGGCAACTGGCAGCGGGAGGCGGCCCGGTTCACCCCCGGCCTGCGGGTACACGTGCACCACGGCGCGGACCGGGCCCGGGACGACACGTTCGACCAGGCCGTGCACGCCGCCGACCTGGTGCTCACCACCTACGCGGTGGCCGCGCGGGACGCGGTCGCGCTGGCGTCGGTCGGCTGGCACCGGGTGGTGGTCGACGAGGCCCAGGCGATCAAGAACGCGGCCACCCGGCAGGCCGAGGCGGTCCGGGCGTTGCCCGCCCGGCACCGGATCGCCGTCACCGGCACGCCGGTGGAGAACCGGCTGGCCGACCTCTGGTCGATCATGCAGTTCGCCAATCCCGGCCTGCTCGGCCCGGCCAGCAGCTTCCGGCAGTCGTACGCGGTGCCGATCGAACGGCACGGCGACGCCGAGGCGGCGGCCCGGCTGCGCCGGGTCACCGGCCCGTTCGTGCTGCGGCGACTCAAGACCGACTCCTCGATCATCAGCGACCTGCCGGAGAAGCTGGAGATGGAGGTGGTCTGCAACCTCACCGCCGAGCAGGCGTCGCTCTACCGGGCGATCGTGGACGAGATGCTGGCGAGGATCGAGGCGAGCGACGGGATGGAGCGCCGGGGCCTGGTGCTGGCCACGATGACCCGGCTCAAGCAGGTCTGCAACCATCCCGCCCAACTGCTGCACGACTCCTCGCCGCTGGCCGGCCGCTCCGGCAAGCTGCAACGGCTGGAGGAGATCGTCGACGAGGTGCTCGCGGCCGGCGAGAAGGCCCTGCTGTTCACCCAGTACGCAGAGTTCGGCGCGCTGCTGCGCGGGCACCTGTCGGCGCGCTTCGGCCGGGAGGTGCTCTACCTGCACGGCGGGGTCGGCAAGGCCGACCGGGACGACATGGTCACCCGGTTCCAGTCCCCGGACGGTCCGGCGCTGTTCGTGCTCTCCCTCAAGGCCGGCGGCACCGGGTTGACCCTGACCGCCGCCAACCACGTGGTGCACGTCGACAGGTGGTGGAACCCGGCGGTGGAGGACCAGGCCACCGACCGGGCGTTCCGGATCGGCCAGCGGCGGCGGGTGCAGGTCCGCAAGTTCGTCTGCGCCGGCACCGTCGAGGAGAAGGTGGCCGCGATGATCGCCGACAAGCGGGGGCTGGCCGCGTCCGTGGTGGGCAGCGGCGAGCAGTGGGTGACCGAGCTGTCCACCGGGCAACTGCGGGAGCTGTTCTCCCTGGACGCCGGGGCGGTGGTCGAGTGAGCCCCGGGGGTGCCGGGGCGGAGGGCCCGTTCGCCGGGTTCGGGCCGCCGCGCCGGGTCGACGGCGGGCTGAGGGCGCGCAGCACCCGGGGTGCGATCGGGGTCTCCTGGTGGTCCCGGCGCTTCCTGGAGGTGCTGGAGTCGTTCGCGCTGGGCACCCGGCTCACCCGGGGCCGGGCGTACGCGCGCCGGGGTCAGGTGCTCCGGCTCGACGTGTCACCCGGGCGGGTCGAGGCGAGCGTGCAGGGGTCCCGGCCCCGGCCCTACCCGGTGACCATCGCCCTGCCCCCGTTCCCGGACGCGCTCTGGGGCCGGGTCGAACGGGAGCTGGCCGGGCAGGCGTTCTTCAGCGCCCGGCTGCTCGCCGGTGACCTGCCCGCCGAGCTGGAGGAGCTGTTCGCCGCCGCGGGCGCGCCCCTGTTCCCCCGGTCGGTGGGGGAGCTGACCCAGCGCTGCGGCTGCCCTGACGTCGCGGTGCCGTGCAAGCATCTCGCGGCGACGTTCTACCTGCTCGCCGAGGCGTTCGACGCCGACCCGTTCCAGTTACTGCACTGGCGGGGTCGCAGCCGCGACGCGTTGCTGGGCCGGTTGCGCGTCCTGCGCGCCGACGCGGTCGGGTCGGCGCACGACACCGACGGCACGCCGGGGTTCTCCGCCGCCGGGCAGGTCACCGGCCCACCCTCCGCCGGCGGGCACGTCACCGGCCCACCCGACCGGGCATCCTCCGGTGCCGGGCCGCTTGCCGGCCCGTCCGACCGGGCACCGGCCCGCGTACCGTCGGTCGTGGACGGTGCGCAGGCCGCTGCGGCGGGGGCGGGCCGGGCGCTCGCCGACCTGCCCGACGTGCCGCTCACCGGGGCGGTGGACCGGTTCTGGGTGGCGCCGGTGCCGCTGCCTGACCGGCCGAGCGTCCTGGCCACCGGCCCGGAGCTGCTGCTGCGGCAGCTCGGCTCACCCGCGGCGGCGATCGGCGGGCCCGGCCTGCTGGAACGCCTGCGCCGGGCCTACCGGGCGTTCGACCCGGGCTGACCCGGCACGCGGGTCATGATCGACACCAGTGGGGCGATGTCGGGGTGTCCCGTCGCTGCGATGCCGCACCATCGCGCCCCTGGTGTCGATCATGGCCGTGCGGTTCAGCGCCAACGGTGCCGGAAGTGCCACATCAGGCCGGTGTTGGCCGCCAGGACGACGACGCACGCCGCGCCGGCCGTCCGTCCGGCCAGGACGGTCATCGCGGGCAGCGACGCCCACAGGATGACCGTCAGCAGCATCAGCCAGCGCCCGCGTCGGGCCCGGATCCGATGGTCGAGTCGCGCGAAGAACTTCGGGTCGCTCTCCCGGAGCTGCCGGGTGATCTGTTCGAACCTGCGCTGATCCTCTTTGCTGAGCATGGCGGTGCCTTCCCCTCAGGCTTCAGCGGTTCGGCGGCTTACCCGCTGCGGCGGCCGGTCACGCCCTGCTCCTGCTGCTACTTTCGCCCCCGGGCGCCGCCGGCGGGGCGGAGCCGGGAACAGCCGGGGACGGGCCGCCCAAACCGGGCCGGGCGGGCGCGGAGCACCTCAGCGTCGGCTTACCGGGGGCTTAAGTTTCGCTGTGCCGGTGAACGCCGCGCGCCGGGACACGTACCGCCAAAACGTTACGGCCGGGGCGCGGCCGGACACGTCGTCCCTGCTGGGGACGGTGCGGCCCGGCCGGGGCGGAACCACCCGCCCGGCGACGCCGCACAGCGGCACCTTAAGTGCCCCCGCCGACGGCCGTGACCTGCCTTGTCGGCAGCTCAGCGCTTGACTACCTTCCCGTGGCAACTCCTCCGGCAGCCGCCGCCGCACCCTCCGCCCCCGGTCGCAGCGGTACGGCGCATCGAAAGAAAACGGGACCGGTACATGGCCGACCAGAATGTGCCACCGCATCGACCGCACACCCCCGGCGGGCACACCCCGACGTACGAGGTTCCGGCCGCGCCGTACGGGCCGCCGCCGGTGTCCCGGGGCCCACAGTGGGTGGGGCCCGAGGGGTTGGGTCGGCAGGCGTTCCACCAGCCGGCCGGCACCGGACTGCCCCACCTGGACGACGACGGCGACGACCGCGACCGGGTCGGCCGGCGGCGCGCCCTGGTCGCGCTGGGCGGCACCGCCGCCGTGGTGGCCGGCGGCGCGGCGCTGGCGATGAGCCCCCAGGTGCGTGGCCTGTTCGGCGACGACGCCGCCGGGGACGCCACCGGCGCGACCGCCACCGACGGCACGCCGGCCCGCCCCAGCGGCCAGCAGCCCAGCACCGTACGCACCTACACCGAGCAGAACGAGAGCTACATGGGCTCCCGGGCCGGTGCGGCGCTGAAGAAGAACTCGCCCAGCGGCGGGCGTACCTTCTCCGGCCCGGCCGACGCGGCGGCGCGGACCCCGGTGACGGTGAAGACGGTGCTGGCCAAGGACCCCGTCCGGCACCTGGCCAGCCGGGCCACCTTCGGGGCCACCCCGGCGGTGCTCGCCGACATCAGGCGGATGGGCATCGACGCCTGGGTGCGTCAGCAGCTCGACCCGGAGAAGATCGCGCCGAGCGCCGCCGAGCTGAAGCTCGCCGAGCTGCCCACCCTCAAGCTGACCAGCCAGCAGGTACGCGACCAGCGGGAGCAGCTCAACGAGCGGGGCGCGCAGCCGGAGAAGGAGATGGTCGACGGCACGCTGGCCCGGCAGATCTGGTCGCAGCGGCAGCTCTACGAGGTGATGGTCGACTTCTGGAACGACTTCCTGCACGTCGCGGCGGACTTCGACGGCGGTGAGGCGTACCGGAACTCGTTCGACCGGGACGTGGTCCGCAAGCACGCCATGGGCAGCTACCCGGACATGCTGGTGGCGGCGAACAGGCACCCGGCGCTGCTGCTCTACCTCAACCAGAACGACTCCCGGGCCGACGCGGTCAACGAGAACCTGGCCCGGGAGAACCTGGAGCTGTACTCGGTCGGGGTCGACGGCGGCTACACCGAGAAGGACGTCCGGCAGGCCGCCCTGCTCCAGACCGGCCGGGGCGTCGACGACGGGAGGTACGTCTTCCGCCACGACCGGCACTACCGGGGCAAGGTGAAGATCCTCGACTTCAGCCACCCCAACGACTCGACCGACCCGAAGAAGGCCGACCAGGTCATCGACGCGTACATCACGTACCTCGCGCTGCACCCGTCGACCGCCCGGTACGTGGCCCGCAGCCTGGCCACCCGGTTCGTCTCGGACACCCCGCCGAAGTCCCTGGTGGACCGGCTCACCCAGATCTACATCGTCAACAAGGGCTCGGTGAAGCCGCTGCTGATGTCGCTGTTCAGCTCCTCGGAGTTCTGGGCGGCGGTCGGGCAGAAGGTGCGCCGGCCGATGGAGTACCTGGTCGCCACCTACCGGACGCTGGGCGTCGCGCCGCAGGCGGGGCCGGGCTTCCGGCAGGGCGACAGCAAACGCACCGCGTTCGCCCAGGGGCTGCGCCAGATCCACGACAAGCTGCGCGAGCTGGGCCAGTACCCGATGGGCCAGCCCACCCCCGACGGCTACCCGGACGTCTACGTCGCCTGGACGTCGGCCGGCACGATGGTCAACGGCTGGAACGAGGCCGCCGACCTGATCGCCGGCAACCGCACCCAGTTCACCTACACCCGGCCGGAGAAACTGGTGGCCAAGCCGCCGACCACCGCCGGGGCGTACGTGGACGCGTTGGCCCTGCGGCTGGTGCACCAGAAGCTGTCGACGCGGGAGCGGAACCTGATCCTCGGGGTGGCCGGGGTGTCCGCCACCGCCCGGGTCGACGCCACGTTCAACGGGGCGATCGCCGCCGTCGCGCGGGCGATCCTCGCGTCCCCCCAGCACCACCTGCGGTGAGGCAGACGATGGAGAAGCCGGTGACGCACCCGATGGAGAAGACCGTGCCCGCGTTCCCCCTGCACCCCGAGTGCCCCGACCTGCGCCGGCTCGCCGACGACCCGGCGCAGGCGCTGCTGCGCGCCGAGGCCGACCTGGTCGCCGCCGAGAACGCCGCCGAGGCCGACCGGTACCGCCGGCTGGAGGACCTGGAGGAGGCGCAGCAGGACGGGCGCGGGGTGACCCGGCGGACGTTCGTCGCCGGTGCCGCCGCCACCGCCACCGCGCTGGCCACCGCCCAGTTCGTCACCACCTCCGCGTCGTTCGCGGCGACGAGGACCGGCACCCTGATCCACGTCTTCCTCTACGGCGGACTGGACGGGCTGAGCCTGGTCGCCCCGGCCGACGACCCGGTGCTCGCCAAGGCCCGCCCCGACCTGCTGCTCGGCGGCGACTCGCTGGCCCTGGGCCGGGGCTTCGCGCTGACCAGCGCCTTCGCCCCGCTGGAGAAGTGGCTCAAGGCGGGTCAGCTCGGTTTCGTCCCGGCGGTCTCCGACGAGCGGCTGTCCCGCAGCCACTTCCAGGCCGCCGACGCCTGCAACCTCGGTGGCCTGCCCAGCGAGACCGGTGGCCGGGGCTGGCTGGACAGCCTCGTCGACTCCCTCGGCAAGGGCACCGCGTTCCGCAGCGTCGGCATCGGCAGCACCCTGCCCCGTTCGCTGGTCGGCACCAACGGCGCGCTGTCGCTCAACAGCGTCGGCTCGCTGCGGCTCAACGGCGACGACCGCTACCGGGCGGCCACCGAGAAGGCGATCCGGGGCCTGTTCACCGGGATCAACCACCCGGTCGAGGAGGCGGTGATCGAGGGGATGGGCGCGCTGTCCACCGCCCAGCAGCTCGCCGCCAAGCCCTATCAGCCGGCCGAGGGCGTGACGTACGAGGGCGTCGGGTACGCCTTCGGGCAGCTCGCCCAGCTCATCAAGGGCGGGGCGAACGTCCGGGTCGCCACGGTCGGGATGGGCGGCTACGACACCCACGAGAACCAGGGCACCCGCTCCGGCGGCCAGCTGCACCGCCGGCTCGGCGAGCTGGCGAAGGCGATGGCGGCCTTCTTCACCGACCTGGGCGATCGGGCCGCCGACGTCACCGTCATGGTGTCCAGCGAGTTCGGCCGTCGGGTCGCCTCCAACGGCGGCGGCACCGACCACGGCCACGGCGGGGTGGTCACCATCCTGTCCGGGCGTAAGCTCGCCGGTTCGCTGCTGGGCCGCTGGGACGGGCTGAGCGATCTGGACTCGGGGGACGTCCCCGAGTACAACAACATGTTCGACGTCTACGGCGCGGTGGCGCAGGGCCGGTTCGGGTTGACCACCGCCCAGGTCGACAAGATCTTCCCGCGTCGGAAGTACACCCCGATGAAGCTCTACGCGTGACCTATCAGGACCTGCCCGCCGCCGGTCGTCGTACCCGGGACCCGTCCCGTTACGGCGGCCGGCCGGCTGCGTCCGTACCCCCGCCGCCGGCCCGGCCCCGGCGTGGGTCCGCCGGCCGACGGGTGCTGTCCGGGCTGTTCTGGGTCGGCCTGGTGGCCGCGGTGCTGCCGTGGTGGCTCGACACCCCGGCCGGTTCGCTGACCGGCACCGCCGACGTGCTCACCGCCGCCGGCCGGGTCACCGGCCTGGTCGCCGGCTACCTGCTGCTGGTGCAGGTGCTGATGATGAGCCGCCTCGGCGTGCTGGAACGCGGGGTCGGCGGCGAGCGGCTGTCCCGGGTGCACCGGGACCTCGGCGCGACCCTGCTGGTGGCGGTGCTGGCGCACCTGTCGCTGCTGGTGGTCGGTTACGCGCGCACCCGGGGCAACCCGGTCACCGCACAGGTGGGGCTGCTGCTGCGCGACTTCGACGACATGGTGTCCGCCTTCGCCGCGGCCGGCATCCTGGTGCTCGTCGGCGGCACCGGCATCCGGGCGGTCCGCCGGGCGCTGCCCTACGAACTCTGGTACCACCTGCACCTGACCAGCTACCTGGCGCTGCTGCTCGGCTTCGGCCACCAGTTCAGCAACGGCGCGCAGCTCTTCCCGCCCGGCCCGGTGCGCACCGGCTGGACCGCCGGCTACCTGCTGGTCGCCGCCGCCCTGGTGTGGGGTCGGCTGGTCGCGCCGCTGCTGCTCAACCTGCGGCACCGGCTGCGGGTGGCCGACGTGGTGGCCGAGAGCCCGGACACCGTCTCGATCTACCTGACCGGCCGCCGGCTGCACCAGCTCGACCCGCTCGGCGGGCAGTACCTGCGCTGGCGGTTCCTGGCCCGGGGCTGCTGGTGGCAGTCGCACCCGTTCTCGCTGTCCGCCGCCGCGAACGGCCGCTGGCTGCGGCTGACCGTGAAGGTGGTCGGCGGGCACACCCGGGACCTGCGTGACCTCGACCCGGGCACCCGGGTCTGGGTGGAGGGGCCGTCCGGCACGTTCACCGCCGCGCACCGCACCCGGGAGCGGGCCCTGCTGATCGCCGGTGGCAGCGGCATCGGCCCGCTGCGGGCGATGCTCGAGGAACTGCCCGCCGGAGCGGCCCTGATCTACCGGGCCCGCACCCCGGCCGACGTGCTGTTGCAGCACGAGCTGGACTGGCTGGCCCAGGCCCGGCAGACCTCCGTCTGGTACGTCATCGGCTCCCGCGACGACGCCGGCCCCCGCCAGGTGATGAGCCCGGACGGCTTGCGCCGGCTGGTGCCCGACCTGACCCGCCGCGACGTCTACCTGTGCGGCCCGCAGGGGCTGGTCGACTCCTCGGTGCGGGTGCTCCGGCAGGCCGGCGTGCCCCGCCGGCAGATCCACCTCGCCCCGTTCGAGCTGTAGGAGGGCACCTGACATGCGTCGCGCGTTGCTCGCGATCACCGGGCTGGCCGCCGGCACCACCGCCCTGGTGGTGCTCAAGGGCGCACCGCAGGACCGCCAGGTGGCCGTGGACCTGCCGGCCGGCGTACCGGTCGGCACGCCGGACCGTACCGGACCCGCCACCCCCGGCGCGACGCCGCAGCGGACCACCGCGACACCCCGGCCGACCGGCCGGCCCGACCCCACCGCCGGCCGCACCCCGGCCGCACGGCGCACCACCCCCGGTGGGGACGCCGGCACCCGCCGCACCCCGGCCGCCGGCCGGACCACCGCGCCGAAGCCCACCACCCGTACGGTCACCGGCCCGGTGGTCTCCACCGAGTTCGGCAACGTGCAGGTGCGGATCACCGTCGCCGGCACACGGATCGTCGACGCGGTGGCGCTGGAACTGCCCCAGGGCGGCCAGTCCGACCTGCGCAGCGACCGGGTCGATGCCGCCTACAGCGGCACCAGCGGCGACGTGGTGCGTCAGCAGGGCGCGAACCTGGACACGGTCTCCCAGGCGACCGCCACCAGCGACGGCTACCGGCGGTCGTTGCAGGCCGCCCTCGACCAGGCCCGCTAGGTGGGCGCGGCGTCGACCCGGCCCGGCCTGCGCCGGGTCGAGCAGGTCATGGGTACGGCGATCAGCCTGGACCTCGCCACCGACCTGCCCGCCGCCAGCCTGCGGGAGTTGGCCGACGACACGTTCCGCTGGCTGCGTGAGGTCGACGCCCGGTTCACCACCTACCGCGAGGACAGCGAGGTGCGCCGCGTCGACCGGGGGGAGCTGCCGCTGTCCGGGGCGTCGGCGGACCTGCGCGCGGTGCTGGCCCGCTGCGCCGACCTGTGGGGCGACACCAACGGCTTCTTCGACGCGTACGCCACCGGCCGGCTGGACCCCTCCGGCTACGTGAAGGGCTGGGCCGCCCAGGTCGCCTCGGACCGGCTGGTGGCCGCCGGGGCGGTCGACCACTGCCTCAACGCCGGCGGCGACGTCCGGGTACGCGGGCACTCGTCGTCGGGGCGGCCGTGGCGGATCGGCGTGCGGCACCCGTGGGACGCGGACGCCACCTGCCTGGTGCTCACCGGCACCGACCTGGCCGTCGCCACCTCGGGCGTCTACGAACGGGGGCACCACGTGCTCGACCCGCGCCGGGGCGTACCGGCCCGGGGGTTGCGTTCGGTCACCGTGGTCGGCCCGGACCTCGGTGTCGCCGACGCGTACGCCACGGCGGCGGTGGCGATGGGCGTGGCCGGCGTCGGCTGGCTCGACCGGCTCCCCGGCCACCTGCACGCGGTGGTCACCGACGACGGTCGGCTGCTGCGTTCCACCGCCCTGCCGCTGGCCGACTGAGGCGTCGACGTGGTGGCGGGGTCACCTGCCGGTGGGGGAGTTCACCGGGTCGGACGGTGGGTGCCGGCCGGGCGGGAGCCGGTCGGCCGGGGGCGACCCGGGCGGGAGCCGGCCGGTCGGGTGTCCGACCAGCGGCGGGGCCGTCGCCGGTACGGCGGTTCGGTGCCGCCGGTGTGCCGCATCTCGTCCCTGGCCATGTCGTACCCCCGCTCCGGTGGCGCGTGCGCGCCGTCGTGGTGTGCAACGAGTCCGGCGTCGGCGGGGACGCTGGCGGGAACCCGACCCGGCCACGTCCCGCCCCGCCGCTGCCGGTCGGTCGGCGACCGGCGGGTCGGTGGCCGGCGGGTCAGTGGCCGGCGGGTCAGTGGCCGCGTCGGGGCAGCGGGAGCTGGCCGGGCAGCAGCTCCGGGGTCAGCGTCACCCCGTCGGCCCGCAACGTCTCGATCAGGGTGTTCTGCAACAGGTACGAGTCGGGCAGCCGCCAGCGGGCCTGCTCCGGGGCGACCGCCCAGCGCACCGGGCCCTCGGGCAACCGGGTGGGGGGTGCCGGAATCCACGAGCCGGTGCCGTGCCGGACGACGTGGAAGCAGTGTTCCAGCTCGGGGCGCAGCGGGTCGCCGGGGCGGACCAGGAACATCCAGCGTCCGGTCGGGGTCACCACCACCGGGCCCCGGACGCCCGGACCGGCGGGGTGCCCGGGTACGGCGTCGAGCAGTCGCCGGCCCAGGTGCGCCGAGACCTCCAGCACGTCGAAGGCGCGGCCGGTGGGCAGCAGTACCCCGTGCGGGCGGCTGCGCCACCAGGTGGCCACCCGGGCCGGGTCGGTGCTCGCCCCCCGCTCCCAGTTCTCCAGCGCGGGATGGCAGCCGACGGTGGGACAACCGGCCCGGCCGCACACGAACCGGCTGCGCGCCAGGCAGGCGCCGGGGGTCACCTCCCAGCCGTGCACCGCGTACCGCACGGCTATCCGGCGCAGCCGGACCCGTTCGATCGGGGCCAGCTGGGCGACCCGTGGCCCGACGTTCCCCCACATGTCCCGTGCTCTCCTCTGGCCTCGACCGGTCACCGCCACCCCTCACGTCGAGCGCCGTCACTGTCGTGATCCGGGCTCGTTGACACCTGACGAACGACTCGTGCAACTTGCACGAAGGTATGAGAACTGGCTGTACGTGTGACGTACACGCTGTGCGACCAGCGGCAACCTGGGCGGACGGATCGAAGGCGCCCGGTGTGGTCGGCCGGAGCCCGGCCGGACGACCCGGCAGGGGGAGGAACAGGAGAAGATGGACGAGCTTCCGATCGGGCGACGGGTGGCCTACTGGCGCGGGCGACGAAAGATGTCCCAGCAGGTCTTCGCCGACCGACTCGGCAAGTCCAAGAGCTGGGTCGACAAGGTCGAACGCGGGGTCCGCCGGCTGGACAAGTTCTCGGTGCTGTACGAGATCGCCGTGATCCTGCGGATCGACGTGCAACTGCTGCTCGGCAAGGACCCGGAACGGCGTACCGACGCGTTGAGCTGCATCGACCAGTTCGAGGTGCAGGAGATCCGGGCCGCCCTGGAGCAGTACTCCTCGATGACCGCGTACTTCGACGGGGTGTCGTACCCGCCGCCCCTGGCCGACCTGCGCAAGGCCGTCACCCACGCCTGGCTCACCTACCAGTACGGCCGCTACGCGATGCTCACCCGGGCGCTGCCGAAACTGCTGCGCGACGCCCAGGCCGCCGACGCCGGCTACGGCGGCGAGTCGGGGCGGGAGGCCGCCCACCTGCTCGGGCAGGTCTACCAGATCGCCTCCTCGGTGCTGCGCAAGCTGGGCGAGTGCGAGCTGGCCTGGCTGGCCGCCGACCGGTCGATGGCGGTCGCCCAGCGCGCCGACGACCAGCTCCTGGCCGGTGTCGCCACGGCCCGGGTCTGCAACGCGCTGGTGGCGATGGGTCGGGCCCGACCCGCCCTGGAGCTGAACCTCAGCATCGCCAACCAGCTCGCCCCCGGCGGCATGAACGACAGCACGCCGGACCGGCTCTCCGTCTACGGCATGCTGCTGTTGCAGGGGGCGATGGCCGCCGCCCGGTTCGGCGACTCCGACGCCGTCGAGGATCTGCTGTACGGGGCGAACGAGGCGGCGCTGATGCTCGGCAGCGACCAGAACCACTACTGGACCTCGTTCGGCCCGACCAACCTGGAACTGCACCGGGCCGCCGCCGCCGTGGAGCTGGGCGACGGCGGGCGGGCGGTGGAGATCCACCAGCGCATCCCCGAGCCGAGCTTCAACGGGCTGCTGCCCGAGCGGCGGGCCCACCACCTGCTCGACCTGGCCCGGGGCTACACCCAGCTCGGTGACGTCGCGATGGCGGGGGAGATGCTGCTGCGCGGCGACCGGCTCGCCCCGTCCGAGATCCGCTGCCGACCCATCGCCCACGAAGTGATGACCGACGTGCTGCGTCGCACACGGGGTGCGTTGCCCGCGCCGATTGCGGAGTTGGCTGAGCAGATGGGAGTCGGAGTATGAACACGGCGGCGGCCGGATGAGCGGCAGCCCCCACCAGAGCAGTGAGCACCGCGGAGTGCTCTACGTCATCGCCTGCGGTTCGCCGCTGGCCCGTCACCTCGATCGGCTCGTCGGCCTGGCCCAGGACGACGGCTGGGAGGTCTGCGTCGTCACCACCCCCGACGGGGCGAAGTTCGTCGACCGGGCCGCGCTGGCCCGGCAGACCGGGCACCCGGTGCGTACCCACTACAAGAACCCGGGCGACCCGGACCTGCTGCCCGCCGCCGACGCGATGCTGGTCTGCCCGGCCACCGTCAACACGGTCAACAAGTGGGCGGCCGGGATCACCGACACGCTGGCGCTGGGCCTGCTCGTCGAGGGGCAGGGCCGGGGTGTGCCGGTGGTGGTGGTGCCGTTCACCAACGTGGCGATGGCCGCGCACCCGGCGTTCCAGACCGGCCTGCGACGGCTGGGCGAATGGGGTGCCACGGTGCTCTTCGGCGACGACGTCTACCCGCTGCACCCACCCGGTACGGGGGAACGGCACCTGCACGCCTTCCCCTGGGAGGCGGCGGTGGCGGCCCTGCCCGGCCGCTCCCGGGCCACCTCGGCCGCCTGACCCGTCGACGGGCGTGGGCGTGACCGCCACCGTGCGCCGGTAAGCTGACCGGCCGTGAGCACAACCGCGTCCCCGCCGTCCGTCGCCGATGTGGTTGCCGAGCTGGATCGGCGTTACCCGCCCGCCTGGGCCGAGGAGTGGGACCGGGTCGGTCTGGTGCTCGGCGAGCCCACCGACCCGGTCCGCCGCGTCTACGGCACGGTGGACGTCGTCCCCGAGACGGTCGCCGAGGCGCTCGCCGCCGGTGCCGACCTGATCGTCGCGCACCACCCGCTGCTGCTGCGCGGCGTCTCCTCGGTCGCCCCGACCACCTGGAAGGGGCGGATCGTGCACGACCTGATCCGCGCCGGGGTGGCCCTGTACGTCGCGCACACCAACGCCGACATCGCCGCGCCGGGCGTCTCCGACGCGCTGGCCGCCCGGTTCGGGTTGACCGGCCTGCGCCCGCTGCAACCCTCCGCGCCGGGTTCGGCGTCGGCCGGCGGTGGCCGGGGCATCGGCCGGGTCGGTGAGCTGCCCGCCCCGCTGACGCTCGCCGCGTTGACCGAACGCGCCGCCGCCGTCCTACCGGCCACGGTCTGGGGGGTTCGCGCCGGGGGCGATCCCGCGCGTATCGTGCGTACCCTCGCGGTCAGCGGCGGCTCCGGCGACGGCTTCCTGGCCGCGGCGACCGCCGCCGGTGCGGACGCGTTCCTCACCTCCGACCTGCGGCACCATCCCGCCGGTGAGCACCTCGCCGCCGGTGGGCCCGCCCTGCTGGACGCCGCACACTGGGCGACCGAACGACCCTGGCTGGACGACGTGGCCGCCCACCTGCGGGCCGGCTTCGGCGTCGAGACCGTGGTGTCCGACCTGGACACCGACCCGTGGACCGTGCACGCCGCCGCACCCACGACGGACGACAAGGAGCCCCGACCGTGAAGGCTGAACCCCAGGTCCAGCGCCGCCTGCTCGACCTCCAGGCGATCGACACCACCCTCGCCCAGCTCGCCCACCGCCGCCGGTCGCTGCCCGAGCGGGCCGAGCTGGAGGGCCTGGCCCGGGAGCTGTCCGCCCTGGAGGACGAGCGGGTCCGCGCCCAGGTCGCCGTGGACGACCTGGACCGGGACATCGCCCGCCTGGAGAAGGACATCGACCAGGTGCGGGCCCGCAAGAGCAAGGACGAGGCCCGGCTGGCCAGCGGCAGCGGACCGGCCCGGGAACTGGAGGCGCTCCAGCACGAGCTGGTCTCGCTCAACCGCCGCCAGGGTGACCTGGAGGACGCCGAGCTGGAGCTGATGGAGCAGCGGGAGACGGCGCAGGCCACCCTCGACGGGATCGAGGCCCGTCTCACCGAGGCCCGGGACCGGCGGGCCGCCGTCGAGCAGCGCCGCGACGAGAACCTGGCCGCGATCGCCAAGGAGGAGGAGTTCAAGCAGGGCGCCCGCAAGCCGCTCGCCGCCGACCTCCCCGCCGACCTGGTCACCCTCTACGACAAGATCCGCGAGGACACCGGCCTCGGTGCGGCGCTGCTCACCGCGGGGCGCTGCGGCGGCTGCCGGTTGGAGCTGTCCGGCGCCGACCTGGCCCGGATCCGCCGCTCGGACCCGGACGAGGTGGTCCGCTGCGAGGACTGCCGCCGGATCATGGTGCGTACCAACGAGTCGGGGCTGTAGCCCGGTGGCGGTGCGCGCGGTCGTCATCGAGGCCGACGGCGGGTCCCGGGGCAACCCCGGGCCGGCCGGTTACGGTGCCGTCGTCCGGGACCCGGCCACCGGTGAGGTGCTGGCCGAACGGGCCGAGTCGATCGGGACGGCCACCAACAACGTCGCCGAGTACCGGGGTCTCATCGCCGGGCTGGAGGCCGCCGCCGAGCTGGGCGCGGCCGAGGTCGACGCCCGGATGGACTCGAAGCTGGTGGTCGAGCAGATGTGCGGCCGGTGGCAGATCAAGCACCCCGGCCTGCGTCCGCTCGCCGCCCGGGCCGCCGCGCTGGTCGACCGCTTCGAGTCGGTCCGGTTCAGTTGGATCCCCCGGGACCGCAACCGGCACGCCGACGCCCTCGCCAACGCCGCGATGGACACCGCCGCCGGTAGGCCCTCCCGGTCGGCGGCGGGTTCGGCCGGCGGTGAGCCGCCCCGGGAGGTGGCCGGTGCCGACTCGCCCGGCCGGGCGCAGGCCCGCGAGGTCGCCGCCCGTGCCGCCACCCGGTCCACCGGCACCGACCCGGCGACCGCCAAGGCGTCCTGGGAACCGAGGCCGAGTTTCACCGCCACCCGGCTGATCCTGGTCCGGCACGGGGAGACCGAGTGGACCGTGCAGCACCGCTACGCCGGCCGCGCCGACGTGCCGCTGTCCGAGTCCGGCCAGGCCCAGGCACGGGCCACCGCCACCCGGGTGGCCGCGCTGGCCCCGTCCGTCGCGGCCGTGCTCAGCTCCCCGCTGTCCCGGTGTACGGCCACCGCCGAGGCGATCGCGACCGCGCTCGGCGGTCTGCCGGTACGCCCGCAGGACGACTGGATCGAGTGCGACTTCGGCGACTGGGACGGGCACACCTTCGCCGAGGTCCGCGACCGGTGGCCCGGCGAACTGGACGCCTGGCTCGCCTCGACCCGGGTCGCCCCGCCGGGTGGTGAGTCGTTCACCGAGGTCGGGCAGCGGGTCGACCGGGCGATGGTGGCGCTGCGGGAGGCGTACCCCGGGGAGACCGTGGTGGTCGTCTCGCACGTCTCGCCGATCAAGCTGGCCCTGCGCGACGCCCTCGCGGCCGGCGACGCCCTCCTGCACCGGCTCTACCTGGACGCGGCCGGTATCTCGGTGCTCGACATGTGGCCCGACGGGGGCGTCGCGGTCCGTTCCGTCAACGACACCGCCCACCTCCCGGTCCGCTGATTCCGGATCGTCCCCCGAACCGGCCCGGGAATCCCGGGCCGGTTCGTCGTCGGTCGATGCGTCACGCCCCTCGTCATGCCGTTCGGCGCAGCCGGCACGCCGTTCGGCGCATCGTCAAGCGCCAATTGATCGTGACCGGCCGCACCGGGTCGTAGCGTCCGGCCGTTACTGGCCGGAACGACTACCGGAGGTAGGTCAGATGACCGCTGGCGAACCGGAGACGCCGGGTACGGCGTCGTCCAGGGCGAAGGACCACAGCCCCTGGAACTGGTTGCTCTTCGTACCGATCGTGGTGCCGCTGATCCCGGCGCTGTTCAACGCGGACTCGCCCCGGATCTTCGGCTTCCCGCGCTTCTACTGGCTGCAACTGGTCTGGATCCTGCTCGGGGTGGCCACCACCACGCTGGTCTACCAGATGACCAAGAAGCGGGGAACCCGGTGAGCGCGAGGAGTGAGCCGGTTTTGCGAGCCCCGCAGTCGCGAACGAAGGTGGTCTGCTGATGTGGCGTGATCATCTGACCGAGATCATCGTATTCTCGGCGCTCTTTCTGCTGGTCAGCGCGATGGGTTTCGTGGCGGCCCGGTGGCGGGCGCCGAAGGACATGGCGCACCTCGACGAGTGGGGGCTGGGCGGGCGCAGCTTCGGCGGCTGGATCACCTGGTTCCTGGTCGGCGGTGACCTCTACACGGCGTACACGTTCGTGGCGGTGCCGGCGCTGATGTTCGGGGCGGGCGCGGCCGGGTTCTTCGCCGTGCCCTACACGATCGTCATCTATCCGCTGGTGTTCCTGGTGCTCTGCCGGCTCTGGTCGGTGTCGCACCGGCACGGGTTCGTCACCCCGGCCGACTTCGTCCGCCGCCGGTTCGACTCGCCGGTGCTGGCGCTGCTGATCGCGATCACCGGCATCGTGGCGACCATGCCGTACATCGCGTTGCAGCTGGTGGGCATCGAGGCGGTGCTCAAGACGATGGGGGTCACCGGGGACAGCGCGGTGGCGCGGCACCTGCCGATCATCATCGCCTTCGCGATCCTGGCCGCCTACACCTACCAGTCCGGGTTGCGCGCCCCGGCGCTCATCGCGTTCGTCAAGGACAGCCTGATCTACATCGTGATCCTGGTGGCGGTGATCTACCTGCCGTACAAGCTGGGGGGTTGGGGTTCGATCTTCGACGCGGCGGACGCGAAGTTCGCGGCCTCGCCGAACCCGAACGACGGCATCCTGCTCAACGCCAACAACCAGCTCCAGTACGTCACCCTGGCGTTCGGTTCGGCGCTGGCGCTGTTCCTCTACCCGCACAGCATCACCGGTGTGCTGGCCAGCCGGAACCGGGACGTGATCAAGCGGAACATGTCGGCGTTGCCGGCGTACAGCCTGCTGCTCGGCCTGATCGCGCTGCTCGGCTTCATGGCGATCGCGGCCGGGGTGAAGCCGCTGCCGGGGGCGAAGGAGGGCACCGTCGACAGCAACACGGTGGTGCCGGTGCTGTTCGACCAGCAGTTCCCGGACTGGTTCGCCGGGGTGGCGTACGCGGCGATCGGCATCGGCGCGCTGGTGCCGGCGGCGATCATGTCGATCGCGGCGGCGAACCTGTTCACCCGCAACATCTACAAGGAGTACCTGAAGCGGGACGCCAGCCCGGCGCAGGAGGCGAACGTCTCGAAGATCACCTCGCTGGTGGTGAAGGTCGGCGCGGTGGCCTGCATCGTCTTCCTCGACCCGCAGTTCTCCATCGACCTCCAGCTCATCGGCGGTGTGATCATCCTCCAGACGCTGCCGGCGGTGGCGCTGGGCCTCTACACCCGCTGGTTCCACCGGGGCGCGCTGATCGCCGGCTGGGCGGCCGGCATGGGGCTGGGCATGTGGATGCTCTACCAGATCCCCAACCCGGCGTCGAAGCGCGCGCACTTCGGCGGGTCGGCGTTCCCGCTGTCCGACTTCGGCTTCGACACCAAGAAGACGATCTACGTGGGCATCGTCGCCGTGCTGGTGAACCTGGTGGTGGCGGCGCTGGTCACGCTGGTGCTGCGGGCGGCGAAGGTGGCCGAGGGCGTGGACGGCACCACCCCCGACGACTACTTCGCCGACGAGGGCGACCCCCGCGTCACCCCCGGCCCCGACCGCGACGCCGACTCGGCCCGCGAACCGGTCGCCTGACCCCGCCGCCCCCACCCTCCCCGCTGCGCCCCCGCCCGCCCCTCCCACCCC
>NZ_JBMDWU010000044.1:0-3637 GCF_048594385.1 Micromonospora sp.
CCCGCGCCGCTGGCCGCCGCGCCGGCCATCACCGTCGTGCCGGCCGAGCCGAGCCGCAGCCCCACCCCGGCGGCGAGCACCGCCGGTGCGCCGACCAGCACCGCCCCGACCCGGTCCGCCGCCGCGACCACCACCCGGGTACGCACCCCGAGCCCCGCGCCGCCGACGACGCCGAACGTCCCGCTCCTGCCGCCGGACGTGTCGCCGCCGACCGTGTCCACCCCCGACGTCACCCCGACCACCGTGGAGCCGCAGGGCTGCGTCAACGGGGTCACCGCGACCACGGTCACCGCGACGGTCGTCGACGACCGGGCCGCCGGCGACGGACTCCGGGTGGTGTTCCGGTACACCCTCGACGGTGCCACCCGGACCGTCGGCATGGACCAGACCGCGCCGGACGTCTTCCAGGGCACCCTCGGTGACCTGCCGGCACCCTCGGCGACCGCCCGGATCCCGGTCCAGGTCGTCGCCGTCGACGACGCCGGCAACGCCTCGGCGCCCACCGGCCCGGTCGTGGTGTCGCTGCTGCCCGCCTGCACGTCGCGCTGACCGGGCCGGCCGGGTGCCGGGCCCGTGGGGTTTCCGGCGACCGGGCCGGGGGTAGCTTCGGGGGCCGACCGAGCTGACGGTGGAGGACCACGGATGACAGACAAGTTCAGCGACGCGGTGGGCGACGCCCTACGGGCGGTGCTGCTCTTCCTGCCCAAGGCGGTCGCCTTCGTGGCGATCCTGGTGGCCGGCTGGCTGATCGCCAAGGCCGTCCGCAGGATCGTCGACAAGGTGCTGGAACGGGTGCACTTCGACCGGGCCGTCGAACGGGGCGGCATCAAGACCGCGCTGGCCCGTTCCCGCTACGACGCCAGCGACATCGTCGCCAAGCTCGCCTACTACGGGGTGCTGCTGGTGACCCTCCAGCTCGCCTTCGGCATCTGGGGCCCCAACCCGATCTCCGACCTCATCGCCGGCGTGATCGCCTGGCTGCCCCGGGCGTTCGTCGCGATCGTCATCGTGGTCGTCGCCGCCGCCATCGCCAACGCGGTCAAGGACATCATCAGCAGCGCGCTCGGGGGTCTGTCCTACGGCCGGGTGCTGGCCAACATCGCCTCGGTGTTCATCCTCGGCCTGGGGGTGATCGCCGCGCTCAACCAGATCGGCGTCGCCACCGCGGTCACCACGCCGGTGCTGGTCGCCGTGCTCGCCACCGTCGGCGGCATCCTCGTCGTCGGGGTCGGCGGTGGGCTGGTCCGCCCGATGCAGGCCCGCTGGGAGTCCTGGCTGACCCGCGCCGAGCAGGAGTCGCGCACCATCGCCACCCACGCCCGCGCCTACCAGGCCGGCCGGCGCGACGTCGAGACCCGGCTGGACCCGTACGCGGAGGCCGAACGCACCCAGCCGGTGCCCACCACGCCCGCCCCGGTCCCCGCCCCGCCCGCGCCGGTTTCCCCCACGCCGCCCGCGGCGGTGGCGGTGGACGACGACGCCGAGCGTACCCAGGTGGTGACCCGCCCCGACGACGTCGAGGCGACCCAGGTCGTGCCGCGCCAGGCCGGACCGGCCGACGGTCCCGCCACCGACAGCGAGGCCACCATGGTCATCCCCCCGGTGGCCCCGGACACCCCCGGCCGCTGACCGTGCCGCGCGACGGGGGCGGACGCCGCAGCAGGCTCCGCCCCCGTCGGCAGGTGGACACCGCGCCGGGGCCGCGCCGACGGCCGCAGCCGGCTAGCATCGGGCACATGACCTGGCGATGTTGATCCGGCACTGAAGGCCGAAACCGTGGACCGCCACGGACGCCGCACCTCCCGCGTCCGTTCCGTCCCCGGGAAAGGCCCTGATGAATCTCCTCTCCGCGCGGGTGCCCGACACCCGTGTCCGCCGGCTGTCCGTCACGCTCTACGGCTACCTGTTCCTCAGTGATCTCGTCCTGCTCTACCCGGTGTACGTGCTGCTGTTCAGCGACACCGGGCTCAGCGTCGGACAGATCTCCGCGCTCTTCGTGATCTGGTCGGTGACCGCGATCGTGCTGGAGGTCCCCTCCGGGGCCTGGGCCGACGCCGTCTCCCGACGTCTGCTGCTCTGCCTCGCGCCGCTGCTCACCGGGGCCTGCTTCGCGCTGTGGGTACTGGCCGGGTCGTGGTGGGCGTTCGCGCTCGGCTTCGTCCTGTGGGGGGCGAGCGGCGCGCTCGGCTCCGGCGCCCTGGAGGCGTTGGTCCACACCGAACTCGACCGGCTCGGCGCGGCCGGCCGCTACGCCCGCACGATGGGGCGGGGGCGGACCGCCGGGGTGCTCGGGGTGCTCGCCTCGATGGTGCTGGCCGGCCCGGTCCTCGCCGCCGGCGGCTACCGGGCGGTCGGTGCGGCGAGCGTGCTGTCCGCCGTCCTCGCCGCCGCCGTCGCCACCCGCTTCCCGGAGCACCGGTCCGTCCCGCCGCCCACCGCTCCCGCCGACGGGCCGGCCGGGCCGGGCTGGCGGGCGGGCCTGCGTGCCGGTCTCGCCGGGGCCCGCGCCGACCGGCGGGTACGGGCGGCCGTGCTGCTCGTCCCGGCGGTGACGGCGGTCTGGGGAATTCTCGACGAGTACGCCCCGCTGCTGGCCCGCGACACCGGCGTCGCGGCGTCCACGGTGCCGCTGCTGCTCCTGCCGGTCTGGCTCGGGATGACCGTCGGCGGGCTGCTCGCCCCGGCGGCGGAACGCCTGACCGACCGCGGCTACGCGGCACTGCTCACCCTGGCCGCGGTCGCCCTGACCGCCGGAGCCGCCGTCCGGCATCCGGCAGGCTTCCTGCTGCTCGGGGTGGCGTTCTGTGCGCTGCAACTGGCCACCGTGCTCGCCGACGCCCGCCTCCAGGACCGGATCACCGGCCCGGGACGGGCCACCGTCACCTCGGTCGCGGGCATGGGCACCGACCTGACCATGGTCGTGGCCTACGCCGGTTACGCGCTGCTCGCCGCGACCGGCGGGCACCCGTTGGCGTTCGTGGCGGCGGCCGTGCCGTACCTGCTGGTGGCCGGGGTGCTGGCGGTGTCGGGGCGGGCCGGTGACCGCCCGGTGGCGCCGCAGCGCCCGACGACGTCGGCGGCGCGGTGAACCGGCCCGTCGGGAGCGGCCACGGCGGCGGTGCCGGGATCAGTCCGCCAGCGCGTCCAGGTAGACCCAGTTGCCGTCCTCGCGGACGAACCGGCTGTGCTCCGCCATCGTGCCCGGCTGCCCGGCCTCGCGGTAGTGGGCGCGGAACGTCACCGTGCCGGCGGTGTCCAGCAGGCCGCCGCGCGTGCTGTCGACGATCTCCAGCCGGGTCCACCGGGTGGCGGGGTCGAGGTGCAGCCGGCGGGGCCGGGTCGTGGAGTGCCAGCTCCGCAGCAGGTAGTCATCGTCGCCGACGGCGAAGGCGCTGAACCGGGAACGCATCAACGCCTGCGCGGTCGGGGCCGTGCCGTGGCCGGCGTGCAGCGGCCCGCAGCAGTTGTCGTACGGCAGGCCGGTGCCGCAGGGGCAGGGCCGCGGGGACGTGTGTTTTGCCACCCGCCCATCCTGCCGCAACCGCCGGACGGGGCGGCCCCGGGGGGGGCCCGGCCGGGGGGGGGGGGAGGGGGCGGTGCCCCCGGGGGGGGGCCCCGAGGCCCGGGTGTGGGAGGG
>NZ_JBMDWU010000440.1:0-24874 GCF_048594385.1 Micromonospora sp.
TCATCCTCCTGCGCGACGAACCCCGCGTCGTCCTCGCCGCCGTCCTCGACACCCCCCACGGCCCCCTCACCGCCGCCGCCACCCACCTGTCCTTCGTCCCCGGCTGGAACGCCTACCAACTCCGCCACGTCGTACGCGCCCTACGCGCCCTACCCGCCCCCCGCATCCTCCTCGGCGACCTCAACATCCCCGCCGGCCCCGCCCGCCTCCTCACCGGCTGGCAACCCCTCGCCCGCCACCCCACCTACCCCGCCACCGCACCCCGCGTGCAACTCGACCACATCCTCGCCGACCCCCACGACCGGCACCGACTACCCCCGGTCACCGCCACCGCCACCCCCCGCTCCACCATCTCCGACCACCGCCCCCTCATTGTCGACCTCGGCTGAACCCCGACCGGCAGCCCGCTGCGCCGCCCGCAACGCGTTACGGAACAACATCGCCACCGTCGTCGGACCCACCCCACCCACCCGCGGCGTGATCGCCCCCGCCACCCGCGCACACGACTCGTCCACATCCGGCAACAACCGACGACCCTCGTACCGCACCCCACCACCCACCACCACCGCACCCGGACGCACATGCTCCGGCCGCACGATCCCCGGCACCCCCGCCGCCGCCACCAGGATCTCCGCCCGCCGCGTGTACCGCGGCCAGTCCGCCACCCCCGTGTGCACCACCGTCACCGCTGCGTTCGCCGTCGGCCGCTTCTGCGCCAACAACATCGCCAACGGACGCCCCAACGTCGCACCACGACCCAACACCACCACCTCCCGCCCCGCCACCGGCACCCCGTGGAACGCCAACAACGCCTCGATCCCCGCCGGCGTACACGGCAACGGCCCCGGCAACCCCAACGCCAACCGGCCCATGTTCACCGGATGCATCCCGTCCACGTCCGAATCCGGATCCAACACCTCCAACGCCCGGTCGTAATCCAGATGCCCCGGCACCGGATGCTGCACCAACACCGCGTGCACCCCGGCGTCGTCGTTGAAATCCCGCAACACCCGGTGCAGATCGGCCTGCGACGCCGACCCGGGCAACCGCACGTGCGGCGACGCGAACCCCAACTCCGCCGCCTGCCGCTGCTTTATCCGGATGTACCCGGCACTGGCGTCGTCGTCACCCACCAGTACCGTCGCCAACGCCGGCACCACCCCGGCCGCCCGCAACGCCGCCACCCCGTCGGCAACCTCGGCGAGAATCCGCTCCGCCACCGGCCCACCCGGCAACAACCGGGCCATACCAGGCGTGGGGGAGAGGGAAGAGGAAACAGACATGACTCACCTCGACCACGGGGGCCCAGGCGGTCGACCCCCGCGACGAGCTCCCCGATGGTTGACCCATCCCCGTGCCGCCAGTCGCGTCCACCCACACCATCCCACACCCACCCACACCCCGTACGCCCGCGCCACACGGGCCGTTCCCAGGTTCCGGCGAAACCCGACGCCGACAAACTGATCCGCCTCGGGAACGGCTACGTGTGCCACCCGAGGGTCGACGACCGCCCGAGCACACGGGTCCGACGGGCCGGCGCGGCCGTCACCGCGGGCTGCCGGGCGCGCAACATCCGTCGGACGTCGGGCCGCTGTCGGATATGACCGGGGTGCAGCAGGTGTGCCCGCGCCAAGCGTCGCGGCCTTCTCTGACGGCGACGGCGGCGATGACCAGCGCAGCGGCGGGGTCGGCCCACCACCAGCCGAACAGCGAGTTGACCGCCAGACCCACCAGCAGGACCGCGGACAGATAGGTGCACAGCAGCGTCTGCCTGGAGTCGGCCACCGCCGACGCCGACCCCAACTCCCGCCCGGAGCGGCGCTGAACCGACGACAGCATCGTCATCACCATCAACGACAGCACGGCGAGCACCAGTCCCACGGTGGAATGCTCGGCCCGGTCGCCGCCGACCAGAGCCCGCACCGACTCGACGGTCACGTAGGCGGCCAGGGCGAAGAATGAGCCGGCGACGATCCGCAGCGCGGTTCGTTCGCGGCGTTCGTGGTCAGCGGCGGTGAACTGCCACGCCACCGCGGCGGCCGAGGACACCTCGATGACCGAGTCCAACCCGAACCCGACGAGCGCGGTGGAGTCGGCGAGGGTGCCGGCGGTGAGCGCGACGGCCGCCTCGATCACGTTGTAGGCGATGGTGGCCGCCACCAACAGGCGGACCCGGCGCACCAGCGACGCCCGCCGCGTCGGGCTCGGCTCGGCGCTCAGCAGCGGCAGCGGCCCGGTCATCAACAGCACCCGTCGGTGCCGGCGCAGGCGGCCGGGTCGACGGCGAGGACCAGGCCGAGCAGGTCACCCAGGGCGTGCGCGAGCCGGGCGTCGGCCAGTTCGTACCGGGTCCGTCGACCCTCGGGGACGGCGACGACCAAGCCGCAGCCGCGTAGGCAGGCCAGGTGGTTGGACAGGTTCTGCCGGCTGGTGCCGAGCAGATCGGCGAGCTCGGCCGGGTAGCCGGGGCGCTCGCGTAACGCGAGCAGCAGCCGGGCCCGCACCGGGTCGGACAGGGCATGGCCGAAGCGGGCAAGGACCTGACCGTGCGTCAGCATCTCCACACCACGACAGTACAGCGGTCGCTGTATTCAGCAAGCGGTGAACCGTCATGCTCGACAGCCGCCGCACCCCGGACCACCCCACCCTCAGCCCGGACGCCCTCCTGACACCAACCCCACCAACACCCGGTTCGTCCGGTTCGACCGCACCGCCGCCCGCTGCTGACCCGCCGTCACCTCGATGTACGTCTGCGACGACGCCAACGACGCATGCCCCAACAACCGCATGATCTCCGCCGCCCCCGCCCCGTCCTCGGCCAACCGGGTGGCGAACGTGTGCCGCAACGCGTGCAACCGGGCCCCCGCCGGGACCCGATCGGTGATCCCCGCCCGCCGGTAACAGGAATCCACCAGATACTGCAACCCGCCCCGACGCAGCGGCTCACCCCGCCGATCCACGAACAACACCCCGTCCGGTCGTACGCTGCGCGCCCCGAACCGCCGCCGCCGACTGTCCAGGTAGGCCGCCACCACCTCGTCCAACTCCGGCTCCACCGGCACCACCCTCGGCCGGCCACCCTTGCCGGCCACCGCCACCCGCCGCTCACCGGCCCGCCCCGACACCGACGACACCCGCAACGCCAACAACTCCGCCAGGCGCAGCCCCGCGCACAACGCCAGCGCCAGCACCGCGACGTCCCGCTCCGGCCACGGATCACGCTGCCGCGCGTCCTCCCGCGACACCGACGCCAGCAGCACCTCCGGGGTGTCCTCGCCCCGCAACGGCTTGGGCTGGGGGAGCGGGTTGCGGGGACGCCCCACCGCGGGCATCGGGTTGCCCGCCACCACCTGCTCGGCCACCAGGAACGAGAAGAACCCGTTCCAGCTCGACCAGGCCCGGTGCACCGACGCTGCCGCCCGGGGCGCGGCGAACCGGGCGAACGCCGCCCGCATCAGCCGGGGGGAGAGGGCGGAGATCGTCAGCTCGTGGGGGGACAGGGGAGGGCTGCACTCCTCGCCGGCCAGCGCCGCGACGGCCAGCAGGTCCCGCCGGTACGCCTCCTGCGTGTGTGGGGAGGGCTTGCGGGTGGCCCGCGCGGTCAGGAACTCCTCGACGAGCCGTCCAACCGATTCGTCCTGTTTGTCATGCATAAGGGATATTATGC
Organism: Micromonospora sp.; assembly: GCF_048594385.1. Taxonomy (NCBI): domain Bacteria; kingdom Bacillati; phylum Actinomycetota; class Actinomycetes; order Micromonosporales; family Micromonosporaceae; genus Micromonospora; species Micromonospora sp. The sequence continues at coordinate 3,668 of NZ_JBMDWU010000440.1, forward strand.
AGGTTTCTCGGGTTGTCGGGAACCCAGGGGAGGGGAGCGACATCAGGCTGCTCCGCACTGCATCCGGGCCGGGTTCCACCTGCCGACATCGCCTGCACCCTCGGCGGGCTGTCAGTGCGCCCGAGCGGGAGTCTCGCGGCTCGGCATCCGTCCGGGTGGTGGTGGAGCACCAGTCCGGAGTGCGCGCAGCGGGGCTGTGGGTCGCGTGACGCCCGGGACGCCGCAGTGGACCGGCGGACGTCTTGGGGCGCCGTCCGCCCCGGCAGACCACGCACACGAACCGACGTCCCACCGGCACACCGGCGGCTCGTCGGCTGCCTGACCCGCACAGGCGTCCCGTCGGATCCGGCGCGGCAGTGCGACCCGCTGTTGCGCGGTGGACACCACGCGGGTGCGAGAAGCGGTTGCGGCCCCGAAGGTGGGCACTCGCCATCCCGGGTGCCCGAAGGCCGGCAGGGGGCTTCTCTCCGGCTTAGCTTTACATAATGTGCATTATCGAACTTGTATCGGGACGGCGGTGGCAGCCGGCTGGCTCACCGGGACGACCGCTGGGCGCGGCACCGGTTTGCCCGCCGTAGGTGGCGGGGGCATGTGACGGGAGCACGTCACCGCGATGTTCCGGAGAGGAAGCACCGATGCTGTCCGCACTCGACCGTCGGCACACCGTCGCGCCGCCCGGGTACAGCCGCTGGCTGATCCCCCCGGCGGCGCTGGCGATCCACCTCTGCATCGGCCAGGTCTACGCGACCAGCGTCTACAAGAACTCCCTGATCGCGCACTTCGACGCGAGTCAGACGGCGATCGGGGTGATCTTCAGCATCGCGATCGTGATGCTGGGGTTGTCGGCGGCGGTCGCCGGCACCTGGGTCGAGGCGAACGGGCCGCGCAAGGCGATGTTCGTCTCGGCGTGTTTCTGGGCGGCCGGGTTCGGCGTCGGCGCGCTGGGCATCGCCACCGGGCAGCTGTGGCTGCTGTACGTCGGCTACGGGCTGCTGGGCGGGATCGGGTTGGGTATCGGCTACATCTCCCCCGTGTCCACGTTGTTCAAGTGGTTCCCGGACCGGCCGGGGCTGGCCACCGGTCTGGCGATCATGGGTTTCGGTGGTGGGGCGATGGTGGCCTCTCCCCTGTCGCGTCAGCTGCTGTCGTTGTACGACTCCGGGTACGACCCGGCGGACGCCGGATCGACGGCCTCGGGGCCGGCGCTGGTCTGGTTGTTCGTCACGTTGGGTGTCGGCTACTTCGTCATCATGATGTTCGGGGTGGTCAACGTGCGGGTGCCGGCGGCGCGCTGGCGGCCGGACGGGTTCGATCCGGCGGCGGTGGCGGCGAAGCCGCTGGTGACCACGGCGAACGTGTCGGCGGCGAACGCGGTGCGGACCCGGGCGTTCTGGCTGCTGTGGGTGGTGTTGTTCTGCAACGTGACCGCCGGGATCGGGATCCTGGAGCAGGCCAGCCCGATGATCCAGGACTTCTTCCGCGACGGGGGCGGCTCGGCGGTGTCGGTGGCTGCGGCGGGCGGGTTCGTGGGCCTGTTGTCGTTGTTCAACATGGCCGGTCGGTTCGTCTGGTCCTCGACGTCGGACATGCTCGGCCGTAAGCCGATCTACCTGGTGTACCTGGGTGTGGGGATGGTGCTGTACGCGGCGCTGGCCCTGGTGGGGCAGACGGCGACGGCGCTGTTCGTGCTGCTGGCCTGCGTCATCCTGTCGTTCTACGGCGGTGGGTTCGCGACCGTTCCGGCGTACCTGCGGGACCTGTTCGGCACGGTCGAGGTGGGGGCGATCCACGGCCGGTTGCTGACCGCGTGGTCGGCGGCGGGGGTGGCCGGGCCGTTGATCGTCAACGCGTTCCTGGACGCGCAGGGTGAGCCGGGGACGTTGACGGCGTCGGCGTACCGGCCGGCGTTGTTCACGATGGTCGGGGTGCTGGCGGTGGGGTTCGTGGCGAACCTGCTGGTGCGTCCGGTGCCGCAGCGGTACCACGAGCCGCCCGGTGGGCGGAACACGGATGTGGTGACGACGCAGAAAGGTGGCGCGCGATGAACGAGGACGGTCCCCGGGGGCAGCGGGTCCGGTTGTGGGTTTCCTGGTCGGTGGTGTCGGTGCTGCTGGGTTACGGGGTGGTGCAGACGGTGCTGACGGCGGCGAAGCTGTTCACCGGTTGAGAGGGTGTGGCGCTGGCGGTCAGAGGCCGCCGGCGACGCGCAGCACCGCGCCGGTGGTGTAGGTGGCGTCGGGTCCGAGCAGCCAGGCGACGGCGCCGGCGACCTCGTCGGGTTCACCGGCGCGGCCGAGCGGGATGCGCCCGGCGGCGGTGTCGGCGCGGTCGGGTACGCCGGAGCCGGTGTGGATGTCGGTGCGGATGATGCCGGGGGCGACGGCGTTGACCCGGATGCCGCGGGGGGCGAGTTCCTTGGCCAGGCCGATGGTGAGTGTGTCGGTGGCGGCTTTGACGGCGGCGTAGTGGATGTACTCCCCCGGGCTGCCGAGGGTGGCGGCGGCGGAGGAGATGTTGACGATGGCGCCGCCGTGGGTGAGCCGGTGGGCGGCCTGTTGGGCGCAGAGGACGTACCCGATGAGGTTGACGTCGACGACGCGGCGCAGGTCGTCGGGGCGCAGTGCCGTGAAGGGGCCGATGGGGCTGGTGACGCCGGCGTTGTTGACCAGGGCGGTGAGGGGGCCGAGGTCGGCGGCGGCGGTGAAGAGGCGGTCGATCTGGGTGGGGTCGGTGGTGTCGGCGGGGACGGCGACGGCGCGGCGGCCGAGGCGGTGGATGTCGGCGACGACGGCGGCTGCGGCGGCGTGGTCGCGGTGGTAGCCGATGGCGAGGTGGTGGCCGGCGGCGGCGAGCCGTCGGGCGGTGGCGGCGCCGATGCCTCGGCTGCCGCCGGTGATGACGGTGACCGTGGTCATTGTCCCTGCTCCCCTGCCGGTCCGGTGTGCGGTGGTGTGACGGTACCGTCCGCGCCGGTGTGGTGGGCAGGGTGTGGGTGCTCACGTGGCGCGGTGGCGCGGCGGTGGGTGGGGTGATCGCTTACGCTCACCGCGTTTCGGACGGATCGGATCGGTGGAGGTGTGTGGTGGGTGTGAGTGTCGGTGATCTGGTGGAGGATTTCGTGTTGCCGGATCAGACGGGTGCGCCGCGGCGGTTGTCGGAGTTGTTGGCGGCGGGGCCGGTGGTGTTGTTCTTCTATCCGGCGGCGATGACGCGTGGCTGTACGGCGGAGAGTTGTCACTTCCGGGATCTGGCGGCGGAGTTCGCGGCGGTGGGGGCGCAGCGGGTGGGGATCAGTCGGGATGCGGTGGAGAAGCAGGCGGAGTTCTCCCGGATGCACGGGTTCGACTATCCGTTGTTGTCGGATGTCGACGGTGTGGTGGCGCAGGCGTTCGGGGTGCGGCGGCGGTTGCCGTTGGGGCCGTTGAGCACGCGGCGGATGACGTTCGTGATCGGTCAGGACCGGCGGGTGCTGGCGGTGGTGCACAGCGAGTTGGGGATGAACGAGCACGCGGACGAGGCGTTGCGGGTGCTGGGGGGCTGATCTTCCGGTTGTCGTGGTGGGCTGGTATCAAGGCAGGATCAGACACGTGTACGAAAGAGGGTTGTGATGGCGGGCCAGGGTTTGTCCGATGACGAGGTGCGGGGTATCCGGGAGGCGTTGGCGGCGGGGCGGAAGCCGAAGGTGGTGTTCACCGCGTCGGCGGGGCAGATCGCCGGGCAGGTGGGTCAGGTGGTGGAGGTGACCGATCCGGCGGTGTCGGACGAGTTCGTGGTGGTGCGGTTCGGTCGCGACGAGTTGCCCTTCTCCCCCGCCGATCTGGCGGTGGCGCCGCGGGGTGCGGGTCGTCGGGTGGTGGAGGTGAAGTCGGAGCCGGTGGTGGAGCAGGTGGAGCCGACGGCGAGGGCGGAGCCGGAGTTCGTGTTGGACACGCCCCGGGTGCCGGTGCAGAGGCGGGAGGAGCCGAAGGTGGAGCAGCAGTCCGTGCCGGTGGAGAAGCCGGCGGCGCGGCGGCCGGCGAAGGTGGCGAAGCCGAAGGGGCCGGCGGGTTTGACGGTGACGTTGGCGTATGCCGATGGTGAGTGGACGGTGGCGGCCCAGCAGGGGGCGAAGGCGTTGGCGAAGCCGTACGTGGTGAAGCCGGCGGAGGCGTTGCGGATGGTGGCGTTGGTGGATGTGCCGGGGGTGCAGGAGGCGGTGGAGCAGATCCTGTCGGCGGAGCGGTCGGAGGCGGAGCAGCAGGCGGAGAAGTTGCGGGCGGAGTTGGCGGAGATCGAGGCGCGGTTGGCGGAGTTGCGCGAGGCGCGGTGAGGTGGGGCCGGTGACGGCTGTGGTGGGGGGCTGGTCGGGGGCAGCCGATGCGGAGGCCCCCGGCCGGGGTGGGTCAGAAGTAGTCGCCGAGTTGGGCGGGGCCGGGGGCGGCGAGTAGGTCGAGTGGGGTGGGGTCGGTGCCGGTGGGGTGGTGCAGCAGGCCGGCCTGGGCGACGGTGCGGGCGGTGGCGGTGCCGGTGTAGAGCAGGGCGAAGCCGCGGACGGTCAGGTGCAGGTCGGCGGGGGTGGTGGTGCGGCGCAGGTCGGCGTGGCCGTCGGTGATCTCCAGGTGCCAGGTGCCGGTGTTCCAGTCGGCGAGGGGGTCGTCGAGGGTGAAGGTGGCGGTGCCGTGCAGGTGTGGTGGCCAGCCCCGGTCGCGGATGGCGCGGGTGACGTCGACGGGGCGGTGCATCCAGGTGTCCTGTTCGTGTTCGCGGGCCTTCTCCACGGGCAGGTGGGGGGTGAGGGGGTCGCCGGGGAGGAGGGTGAGGCGCAGGGTGGGGGCGACGCTGTGCCAGCTGGCGAGGATGCCGACGAGTTCGCGGGCGGCGTCGGCGGTGGTGGCGGCGAGGTCTTCGACGGTGATGGTGCCGTCGTCGCCGTAGTGGTTGCGGCGGTTCCAGCCGGCGTAGCCGACGAGGTGGCCGTGGTGTTCGACGAGGGTGAGGCCGTCGTAGGGCAGGGTGTTGTCGGTGGTGTGGCGGGTGCGGCGGTGTTCGTGCAGGGGGCCGCTGCGGGCGAGTAGGCCGCGGCGGTGGCGGATGGTGTGGGTGTGCAGTTCGTCGACGGCGGTGAGGTCGGCGGCGGTGCCGGGGCGGACGGTGAGGTGTGGGCTGGGGTGGTGGCGGGTGAGTAGGGCGGTGGGGAGGTTGACGGTGCGTAGGGTGCCGGCGGTTTCCCAGCCGCAGGCCCGGTAGGGGGCGGCGACGGTGGGGAACAGCGCGCTGACGGCGGCGTCCCGGTCGTGTGCGCCGCGCAGGAGGGTGGTGAGCAGGGTGCGGGCGACGCCGCGGCCGCGGGCTTCGGGGGCGACGGCGACGCTGGCGATGTCGGCGGCGGCGATGGTGCGGCCGTCCCACCACTGGTGGTGGTGCAGGTCGACGGCTTTGCCGATGAGGCGGCCGGTGTGGTCGAACGCGCCGTAGCGGGTGGTGCCGGGGGTGGTGGTGGGTGGTGGCGCGGGTTGCGGGTCGGAGCCGAAGGCGGTGCGGCCGAGGTGCCAGGCGGCGGTGGTGTCGTCGTCGGTGAGTTCCCGGACGTGGGGGTCGTGCGGCATGCGGCGACGATAGCGGTGGGTGGGCTGGTCGGCGACGGGTTTGTGGTGGACGCGTTGCGGGGCCGGTGCGACCCCCTCGCTCCGGCCCCGCGTCCCCGCGCCCCTCGCGCGTCTTTCAGTGTTGCGGGATGTTCTGTACCCCGATTCGCTTGCGGAACACCCAGTAGGTCCAACTTTGGTAGGCGAGGACGATCGGGGTGAAGACGACGGCGACCCAGGTCATGATTTTCAGGGTGTAGGGGGTGGAGGCGGCGTTGGTGGCGGTGAGGGTGCCGGCGGGGTCGCCGTTGGAGGGCATGACGTTGGGGAACAGGGCGGTGAAGAGGGTGGCGACGGCGAGGGCGATGGCCAGGGCGGTGCCGGTGAAGGCCCAGCCTTCGCGGCGTACGCGGGCGGCGGCGAGTGCGCCGAGTAGGGCGAGTGCGGCGCCGGCGGCGAGGACGATGGCGGCGGGGTTGGCGCGGATGGTGAGGGTCCAGGTGAGGAAGGCGACGGCGACGACGGCGGTGCCGACGCCGAGGGTGACGGCGAGGGTGCCGGCGCGGTGGCGGATGTCGCCGGTGGTCTTGAGGGCGAGGAAGACCGCGCCGTGGGTGAGGAAGAGGCCGAGGGTGGTCAGGCCGCCGAGTAGGGCGTAGGGGTTGAGCAGGTCGATCAGGCTGCCGACGTATTCGTGGTCGGCGTCGAGGGGTACGCCGCGGAAGATGTTGGCGAAGGCGACGCCCCAGAGGAGGGCGGGGATGGCGGAGCCCCAGAAGATGGCGTGGTCCCAGCGGCGTTTCCAGGAGGCTTCGGGGCGCTTGTGGCGGTATTCGAAGGCGACGCCGCGGGCGATGAGGGCGAGCAGGATGAGCAGTAGGGGCAGGTAGAAGCCGGAGAAGAGGGTGGCGTACCACTCGGGGAAGGCGGCGAACATGGCGCCGCCTGCGGTGATGAGCCAGACCTCGTTGCCGTCCCAGACGGGGCCGATGGTGTTGATGAGGACGCGGCGTTGCCGGTCGTCGCGGCCGAGGACGGGCAGGAGCATGCCGACGCCGAAGTCGAAGCCTTCGAGGATGAAGTAGCCGGTGAAGAGCACGGCGACGAGGAGAAACCAGATGGTGGTCAGTTCCACGGTGGGGCTCCGGGTCAGTAGGCGAAGGCGAGCGGGCGCTCGGCGTCGTCGGTGTCGTCGGGGGTGGGGGTGATGTCGGGTACGCCGGCGCGGGCGTAGCGCAGGAGGAGTTTGAATTCGATGACGGCGAGGGTGGCGTAGATGAGGGTGAAGGCGGTGAAGGAGGTGAGGACTTCGGTGAGGGAGACGCTGCGGGAGACGCCGTCGCGGGTGAGCATTTCGCCGAAGACGATCCAGGGTTGGCGGCCCATCTCGGTGAAGATCCAGCCGAAGGAGTTCGCGAGCAGTGGGAGCACGGGCATGATCAGGCCGGCGCGTAGCAGCCACCTGTTGGTGGGGGTGCGGCCCTTGCGTTGGGTCCAGAGGATGAGCAGGGCGATGGCGGCGGCGGCGAGTCCGAAGCCGATCATGAAGCGGAAGCTCCAGTAGGTGACCGGGATGATCGGGGTGTAGCTGCCGGGGCCGTACTGGCTGGCGTACTGGGCCTGGAGGTCGTTGATGCCGTGGACGGTGCCGTTGGGGTCGCCGGTGCCGAGGTAGGACAGCAGGTAGGGGATCTTGAGGGCGAAGATCTCGCGGTTGCCGTCGAGGCTGCCGACGGTGAGTACGGAGAACGAGGCGGGGCTTTCGGTGGTGTAGAGGCCTTCGGCGGCGGCCATCTTCATGGGCTGCACCTGGGTCATGATCTTGCCTTGGATGTCGCCGGTGAGGACGACGAGGGTGGCGGAGATGAGGACGACCCAGGCGCCGAAGCGGGTGGCGTGGCGGTAGGCGTCGGTGTCGGGGTTGTCGCGGCGGCGCATGAGGTGCCAGAGGCCGACGGTGGTGACGAGGGCGCCGGCGACGAGGAAGGCGCCGGCGAGGGTGTGCGGGAAGGTGATCAGGGCGACCTTGTTGGTGAGGACGGCGACGAAGTCGGTGAGTTCGGCGCGTCCGGTGTCGGGGTTGAAGCGGTAGCCGACGGGGTTCTGCATGAACGAGTTGGCGGCGAGGATGAAGTAGGCGGACAGGTTGGTGCCGATGGCGGCGGCCCAGATGCTGGCGAGGTGCAGGCGTGGGGGTAGCCGGTCCCAGCCGAAGATCCACAGGCCGATGAAGGTGGATTCGAGGAAGAAGGCGACGAGGGCCTCGATGGCCAGGGGTGCGCCGAAGATGTCGCCGACGAAGCGGGAGTAGTCGGACCAGTTCATGCCGAACTGGAATTCCTGCACGATGCCCGTGACGACGCCCATGGCGAAGTTGATCAGGAAGAGTTTGCCGTAGAACTTGGTGAGTTTGAGGTATTTCTCGTCGCCGGTGCGGTGCCAGCGGGTCTGGAGGATGGCGACCAGGACGGACAGTCCGATGGTCAGTGGTACGAAGAGAAAGTGGTAGACGGTGGTGACACCGAACTGCCAGCGGGCGACGTCCAACGCGTCCACCGGGATCCCCCTGCCATTGATACTACGAGACGTAGTAGATACTACCGCGCGTCGTAGGTTGTCGGGCAGGGTCGGGGGTCCCGACCCGACCCGGGACCAATGACCCTGATCACCACGGGCCGCACGACCCGGCTCCGGTCCTCCCCCACCCCCGTGCGACCATCGGCGACTGATGGACACCCCGCGCCCCGGCTGGCAGCCACCCCTGTTCTGGCGTGCCGCCCAACTGCTCGCCCGGCTGGTCGTCGCCCTGTTCGCCCGCCTGGAGGTCAGCGGGGACGTCCCCGCGCACCTGCGCCGGGGGCCGCTGATCCTGGCCGCCAACCACATCAGCCCCTTCGACCCCATCGTGCTGGGCGCCGCCTGCCGCGCCCGGGGCATGTCGCCCCGCTTCATGGCCACCGGTGGGCTGTTCCGCACCCCGGGGCTCGGCGCGCTGATGCGCCACGCCGGGCACCTGCGCGTCGACCGGGGCACCACCGGCGTACGCCGGGCACTCGACGACGCCGCCGCAGCGGTCACCGCCGGGTCGGTGGTGCTGGTCTACCCCGAGGGACGTATCGGGCTGGACCCCGGCATGTGGCCCGAACGCGGCAAGACCGGCACCGCCCGCCTCGCCATGGCCTGCGACGCCCCGGTGGTGCCCGTGGCCCAGTGGGGGTCGCACGAGGTGCTGCCCTACCGGGCGCCCCGGGGGATGCTGCGCGCGCTGGCCCGGACGCTGGTGCGCCGCCCGGTGATCCGGGTCCGCTTCGGCGCGCCCCTGCACCTCGGGGACCTCTCCCCCGACGCGCCCGGCGCGGCCCGCCGGGGCACCGACCGGATCATCGACGCGATCACCGACACCCTGGTGCCACTGCGTCCCGACGAACCGGACGGACCCCGCCACGTCGACCCGGGGCGTCCCGTCGACACCAGCCGGGTCCACCGCCGCCCCACCTCGGCCTGACCCGCCGCCGGTCGGCCACCCGCCGGCCACCGGGGGCGGGCATACTGCGCTGCGTGTCGACCCGAGCCGGCTACCTGGACGCCCCCACCCCGCTGGCCTTCGCCCACCGCGGTGGCGCCGCCGACGGCGACGAGAACACCGTCGCCGCGTTCACCCGGGCCGTCGAGCTGGGCTACCGGTACGTGGAGACCGACGTGCACGCCACCGCCGACGGGGTGTGCGTGGTCTTCCACGACGCCACCCTGCGCCGGGTCACCGGGCAGCGGGGCCGCATCGCCGACCTGCGCTGGGCCGACCTGGCGACGGTGCGGGTCGGCGGCGCGGCGGTCGTGCCGCGGCTCGACGAGGTGCTGGCCGGGTGGCCGCAGGTCCGGTTCAACATCGACGTGAAGGCCGACGGTGGCGTCACCCCGGCGGTCGAGGCGGTGACCCGCGCCGGCGCGGCCGACCGGGTGCTGCTGGCGTCGTTCAGCGACGCCCGGCTGGCCCGGCTGCGCGCGGCCACCGGCGGCCGGGTCGCCACCGGCCTGGGCATGCGCGGGGTGGCCCGGCTGTGGCTGGCGTCGCGGCACGGCCGGCCGCTGCGGCTGCCACCGTCGGTGGTGGCCGCGCAGGTGCCGCCCCGCTGGGCCGGGGTGCCGGTGGTCGACCGCCGGTTCCTGGCCTACTGCCGCCGGCTGGGGGTGCACGTGCACGTCTGGACGATCGACGAACCTGCCCGGATGCACGACTTACTGGATCGTGGTGTGGATGGCATCATGACCGATCACGTCGGCGTGCTGCGCGACGTCTACCGCAGCCGCGGCCTCTGGGCCGCCTGAGCCCCGAGGACCCCGATGGCCGACCCGGTCACCACCACCCCCACCGCCACCGGCACCCCGGCGGGCCTGCGCCGGGAGCGGCGCGGCTGGTACCTGTACGACTGGGCCAACTCGGCCTTCCAGACCACCGTCATCACGGTGTTCCTCGGCCCGTTCCTCACCACCGTCACCGAACTGGCCGCCGGCTGCGAACTCGGCGCGGACACCTGCGACGGGTACGTGCACCCGCTGGGCATCCGGGTCGCCGCCGGCTCCTACTACCCGTACCTGATCTCGCTGTCGGTGCTGTTGACCGTGTTCGTGCTGCCGGTGGTCGGGGCGATCGCCGACCGGACGGTGCACAAGAAGCGGCTGCTGGCCGGGGCGGCGTTCACCGGCGCCGGGGCGACCGTCGCGATGGCGTTGGTCACCGGCGAGCGGTACCTGCTCGGTGGGGCGTTGTTCCTGGTCGCCAACATCGCCTTCGGCGCGGCGGTGGTGGTGTACAACTCGTTCCTGCCGCAGCTGGCCGGCCCGGACGAACGCGACGCGGTGTCCAGCCGCGGCTGGGCCATCGGCTACCTCGGTGGTGGTCTGCTGCTGGCGTTGAACCTGGTGGCGGTGACCCTGCTCAGCGAGGACGACAACCCGCAGCGCACCCTGGACCTGGCCCGCTGGTCGATCGTGTCGGCCGGGGTGTGGTGGGCGGTGTTCACCCTGGTGCCGCTGCGGTGGCTGCGGGAACACCCCACCGCCGAGGCGCTGCGCGGGGCGGGCCGCAACGTGGTCACCGACGGGTTCCGGCAGCTCGGCCGGACCCTGCGGGAGATCAAGGCGTACCCGTTGACGCTGTTCTTCCTGCTGGCGTTCCTGGTCTACAACGACGGCATCCAGACGGTGATCACCCTGGCCAGCCAGTACGGCACCGAGGAGCTGCGGCTGGGGCAGAGCACGCTGATCGTGACGATCCTGCTGGTGCAGTTCCTCGCCTTCGGCGGGGCGTTGGCGCTGGGGGCGTTGGCCCGGCGCATCGGGGCGTGGAAGACGGTGCTGCTGTCGCTGGTGCTGTGGACCGGGGTGATCATCGGGGCGTTCCGGTTGCCCGCCGAGGCGCCGCTGCCGTTCATGATCCTCGGTGGGGCGATCGGTCTGGTCCTCGGCGGCAGCCAGGCATTGAGCCGGTCGCTGTTCAGCCAGCTCATCCCCGCCGGCAAGGAGGGCGAGTACTACGGGTTCTACGAGATCAGCGACAAGGGCACCAGTTGGCTCGGTCCGCTGGCGTTCGGCCTGGTCTTCCAGCTCACCTCCTCCTACCGGGTGGGTCTGGTCTCCCTGCTGATCTTCTTCGTGGTGGGGTTCGCGTTGCTGGCCGCCGTGCCGATCCGCCGGGCCATCGTCGCCGCCGGCAACACCCCGCCCCGGGTGCTCTGACCATCGGCCGAATCCACCCGCGCCGATGGGCTAGGCTGCCCCGACGTGACCGACGACGCCGCTGCCACCCCCACCTGCCTGGCCCGTCCCCTGCCCGGCCCGCATGACGGGGGAACCGGCTGTGCCGCCGCCCGGGGCGTCGACGGCCGCCCGTTGCACGCCGCCGCGTTGAAGTTCTTCTGGGGTCCGATGGACTGCGGCAAGTCGACGATGGCGTTGCAGATGAACTACAACCACGCCCGGCAGGGCCGCCGGGGCCTGGTCACCACCCGCATCGACCGCTCGTTGGGGCCGCAGGTGACCACCCGCATCGGGTTGGCCCACACGGCGGTGGAGGTGACCGACGAGCTGGACCTGCGGACCCTGGTCCGTGACACCTGGGCCGAGGGGGTCCGCATCGACTACCTGATCTGCGACGAGGCGTCGTTCTACGACGTGGCGCACGTCGAGCAGATGGCCGAACTGGTCGACGGCTACGACGTCGACGTGTACGCCTTCGGCCTGGCCACCGACTTCCGGTCGTGCCTGTTCCCGGCCGCCCGGCGGCTGTTCGAACTGGCCGACGAGGTGGCCCGCATCCAGGTGGAGGTGCTGTGCTGGTGCGGGCGGGAGGGGCTGCTCAACGCCCGCGTCGTCGACGGGCGGGTGGTCCGCGAGGGTGCGCAGGTCGTCATCGGGGACACCGTCGACACCGCCGACGTGCGCTACCAGGTGCTGTGCCGGCGGCACTACCGCTCCGGCGACCTGGGCCCGCGCGCCTGACCCGGCGGGCGGGTCAGTACGGGTCGCCGCAGACCCGCCACTTCCCGTCCTCCTTCACCACCGGCAGCCGCCGCTGCTCGTCGGCCCCGCCGTCGCGGGTGACCCGCACCGCCACCTCCCCCGCCGGCCGGCCCCCCTTGGTGCGGACCGACACGTCGAGGATCTCGTAGCCGGTGACCACCGGCGGGGTGCGGACCCAGCCGGCGAACCCGACCTCGCTCCACCGGCTGCGGGTCGGCGCGCACAACCGCCGGTAGGCCTGCTCCACCTCACCGGCGGACAACTCCCGCAGGAACCCGTCGGCGGTCTCCCGCACCGGGCCGGTGGCGCCCGCCACCACCTGCACGTTCCACAGCCCCAGCCCGGCCACCCCGACCAGGCACAGGCCGACGGCCAGTCCCCCCAGGAACAGGCCGGTGCGCACCGGGCGACGCCGCCGCGCCGGTCGGGTCCACGCCTGCTGCACGCTCATCACCTGCGACGGTAGGCGGCGGGCCGGGGCGGCGCAGGCGGTTCGCCCCCTGTCGCGCCGCCGGGGCGATCGTCTACCGTCGGCGCACACCCCTGGTGAAGGAGCGACGGATGAGCCGCTACGTGCAGCCGGTGCCGGACATCGACGACCCGTACGCCGGTGACCGGCTGCTGCGGTCGTGGCTGACCCGGCAGCTCGGCGCGGACGGGCACACCGCCGCGCGGGACCGGCTGACCGCGCTGGCCGCCGACGTCGTCGGGCCGCTGCGCGCCGCGCACGCCGACGCCGAGGCCCACCCGCCGACGCTGGTCCGCTACGACCCGTGGGGCGCCCGTGTCGACCGGATCGACACCAGCGGCGGCTGGCAGGCGCAGCGGGCCGCCGCCGCCCGGCACGCCGTGGTCGCCCTGCCCTACCTGGATTCGGCGCGCGGCACGTGGGGGGCCGCCGCCCGCGTCGTCCAGCACGCACTGTTGCACCTGTACGGGCCGGAGTCGGCGACGTTCTCCTGCCCGGTGGCGATGGCCGACGGGGCCGCCGCGCTGCTGAGCACCCCCGACGTCGACGCGCTGGTGCGCGACGCGTGGCTGCCCCGGCTGGTCGCCACCGACCCGGACACGGCGATCGTCAGCGGGCAGTGGATGACCGAGTCGCAGGGCGGCTCCGACCTGTCCGGCACCGGCACCCTCGGCCGGCCCGCCGCCGACGGGTCGTGGCGGCTGACCGGGGAGAAGTGGTTCTGCTCGGCCGCCGACGCGGCGATGGCGGTGGCGTTGGCCCGGCCGGAGGGTGCCGGGCGGGGCAGCCGGGTCCTCGCCCCGTTCCTGGTGCCCCGCTACGCGGCCGACTCGCCGCTGGCCGGTGCCACCGCCGCCCCGGATGGTCCCGCCCCCGGGGTGGTGGTGCGCCGGCTCAAGGACAAGCTGGGCACCCGGGCGTTACCGACCGCCGAGATCGGGTTGCGGGACGCGTACGCGCTGCCGTTGGGTGACCCGGCGGTGCCGGGGCTGGTGCGGGCGATGACCCTGGTGGTGGTGACCCGGGTGCACAACGCGTCCGCCGCCGCGTCGGGAATGCGCCGGGGCCTGTCCTACGCGACGGCGTACGCGCGTACCCGGCGGGTGGCCGGTGGGCTGCTGGCCGACAATCCGCTGCACCGGGCCACCCTCGGCGCGTTGGCGGTCGACGCGGCGGGCGCGTTCGCCCTGGCCGGACACGCGTTCGCGTTGCTCGGCCGGGTCGAGGTCGGCGGCGACCCGCAGGCCGCCGCGGAGCTGCGGGTGGTCGCGCCACTGGCGAAGCTGGCCACCGGACGGCTGGCGGTGTCGTCCGCCGCCGAGTACGTGGAGGCGTTCGGTGGGGCCGGCTACGTCGAGGACACCGGCGTGCCGAGGCTGCTGCGTGACGCGCAGGTCCTGCCGATCTGGGAGGGCACCACCAACGTGCTGTCGGTGGACGTGCTGCGCGCGGTCACCCGGGAGGACGCGGCCGGCCCGCTGCTGGCGCGGCTCACCGCCGCCGCCGACATGGCCCGCCCGCTGTCACCGGTCCTGGCCGACACGCTCGCCACGGTGGCCGGGGAGCTACGGGCCACCCTCGGTGAGGTCACCGCCGACCCGACGTCGGCGACGGTCCTGGCCGGCGCGCGTGCCCTGGCCCTGCGGATGGCGTACGCGCTGGCGGCGGCGCTGCTGGTGGAGCACGCCGCGTGGGGTGACGGTCAGGCCGAGGTGGCCGCCCGGTTGTGGACGCGGCGGTGGCTGCGGCACGAGGACATCTCCGCCGACGCCCACCACCACCTCGACCTGCTCACCTGACCCGGGTCAGCGCGCCGTGCAGGAACAGGTCGACCAGGTCGGTGGTGGACGGTGTCGTGGTGGCCAGCGGGCCCGGCGGGGACAGCAGACCGAGGAACAGGTCGGCGAGCTGGTCGGGCGGGAGCCGTAGCCGGTCGACGTCGGGGGTGAACAGGGCGGCCACCGCCGAGCGGACCGCCGTCGCCGCCGTGCCGGCCGGTGGCGGGTCGGGTCGGGCCCGACCGGCGGCGTGCAGGGCGCCGAGCACCGCGCCCAGCCGGGCCAGGTGGGCGTGGACCGCCACGGCGGCCTCGGTGAGCCGACCGGGGAGGGGCTGGCGTCGGTCGATGCGGGTCAACCGGTCGAGCAGCGGGTCGGGGCGCAGGACCTCGGCCACGCAGGCGTCGAGCAGCGCCTGCTTGTCGGCGAAGGCGCGGAACACGGTCGCCTCGCCGATCCCGGCGGCCCGGGCCACCTCGGCCGTGGTCAGGGTGGTGCCCCGGCGGGTCAGCAGGGGCAGCGCGGTCTGCACGATCATGGCGCGGCGGCGGTCGGCGGCCATGGCCGGCGCGCGTCGTCGGCGTCCCCCGGGTGCCGTCATGGCACCACACTCGGGAGTGAGCGCTTACTCCGTCAACCGGTTTTCGTCAGCCGCGCCGCCGGGCCCGCGCCGCCCAGATGACGTACGCCGGGTCCCGGTCGAGGTTGTGCCGGTCCCGGTCGTAGCGGCGGGTGGTCCGCGGGTCGGCGTGCCCCATCGCGTCCTGCACGTCCTCCAACGGCACCCCCTCCTCGCGGGCGGTGGTGGCGAAGGCGTGCCGCAGCGAGTGCGGGGACAGCTTCGCCGCCGCGGCGATGCCCGCCGTGGCGGGCTGCCGGAGCACCAGCCTGAACACCGAGTGCCGGTCGAGTCGACCGCCGGTCGTGGTGGCCAGCAGCGGCCCGGTCAACGCCTCGACGGCCACCCCGGTCGCCGCCGCCCGCTCGGCCAGGTAGGCGTCGAGGGCGTACGCGGTGCCCGGGGTGAGCGCCCGGCGGCGGGACTTGCCGCCCTTGCCGACGAACCGGACGCTGCGGTGCCCCCGTTCGGCGCCGAGGTCGGTCAGGTCGAGGGAGACCAGTTCACCGACCCGCAGGCCGAGGTCGGCCAGCAGGGCGACGGCGGCCCGGTTGCGGGCTGCCGTCGGTCCGGTGTCGGTGTCGGCGGCGGCCAGCAGCGCGTCGACCTCCTGCGGCGTGAGGCCGACGGTGGCCGAGTGGTCCCGGTCGATGCGCGGCCGGTCGGCCCCGGAGACCGGGTTGGCGTCCACCGCCCGCAGCTTCACCAGGAACTCGTACCAGCTGGACAGGGCGGACAGTTTCCGGGCGACGGTGGCCGGGGTCAACGGCCGGCCGCTGCGCGGCGACGGGGTGGCCTCCAACTGCCGGGCGTAGGCGTTGACGTCGAGGAAGGTGGCCCGCAGCGGGTCCAGGTCACCGGCGGCGCACCAGGTGAGCCAGCCGGCGATGTCGCGCCGGTACGCGTCGCGGGTGTGCGCCGACAGCCGACGGTTACGCAGCCACGCCTCGGTGAAGTCGACAGGTGTGCCGGTCAGCGCCGGGCGGGTCGCGGTGCGGGGCAGGACGGGGCCGTCGGGACGCAGCATGCGAGAAAGACTCTCAGCCCCGGTGGGTAATCACGGTGAGGCGCGCCCGGGCTGATTGCCCGACGCCCGGGCGCGATGGCGTTCGGCCCGGTGGGGGCCGGTGCGGCCCCCACCGTGGGGGTGGCGGTCAGGCGGTGATCTGCCGGTGTCCGTTACCGGCAGTGACCGGGACCCGACGCGGCTTGGCCCGCTCGGCGATCGGGATGCGCAGCGTCAGCACCCCGTGCTCGTAGGCGGCCTCCAGCCGGTCGGTGTCGAGGGTGTCGCCGAGGAACAGTTGCCGGGAGAAGGTGCCCATCGGCCGTTCGGCGGCGACCAGTTCGATGCCGTCGGAGGTGGGGCGGCGGCGCTGCGCGCGGACGGTCAGCACGTTGCGCTCCACCGTGCAGTCGATGCTGTCGGGGTCCACCCCGGGCAGGTCGAACGCCGCGTGGAAGTGGTCGCCGTCGCGCCAGGCGTCCAGGTGCATCACCGCGGGGCGGCTGGTGGTGCCGAAGAGCTGCTCGGCGAGCCGGTCGATCTCACGGAAGGGGTCGGTACGCATCAGCATGGTCGTGCCTCCTCGGTTTCCTCGGGCCGAAGGTTTCCGGTTGAGTTGAGTCGGGGTGGCTCAACTCGTACTTCAGTATTTACCTCGTCCCGGCGCGCCCGTCAACCCCGTCGTCGTACGCCGGTAGACCCCCTGGTCAAAGCTCAGCAGGGCCTCGTCGACCAGGTGCCGGCGGACCGTGGGCGCACGGTGGTCAGGAGGGCTGGACCTCGTCGAATAGGGCGAGGGCGGTGGCCGGGTCCGGACCGACCAGGCGTTCCAGACCGGCCGTGGTGATCGCCGCCCACCTGCCGGCCCGGGCCCACATCCGTTCCTCCCAGGCCCGCACGACCCCGTCCAGATCGTCGGGGTCGGCGGCGACGGACTCCGCGAGCTCGGCGCCGTCGAGCATCGCCAGGTTCGCCCCCGCCCCCAACGGCGGCATCAGGTGCGCGGCGTCACCCAGCAGCGTCACCCCACGCACGTGGGCCCACGTGTGGGACACGGGAAGGACGTGGATCGGACGGTGGGCGAACGCGGTGCCCCGGCCGACCAGGTCGCGCACCGGTTGCGCCCACCCGTCGAACAGGGCGAGCAGGGCCGACCGCGTCGCCTCCACGTCGGCCAGGTCCAGCTGCGCGTGCCAGTCCAGCGGCGCGCGGAGCTGCGCGTACACCGTGACGTGGCCGCCGCTGCTGCGCTGGGCGACGATCGCGCGGTTCACCCCGTACACGGCGACCGCGCCGTCGCCGATCAGCTCGGCCAGGTCGGGGTGGCGGGTGTCGACGTCGTCGAGGGAGGTCTCGACCGCGGTGACGCCGGTGTACGTCGGGGTCACCGGCGACACCGCGGGCCGCACCCGCGACCATGCGCCGTCCGCGCCGACCACGAGATCGAACGTCTCCTGCCGCCCGTCGGCGAAGTGCACGAGCGCGCCGTCGGTGGGCCCCACCCGGGTCACCTGGTGTCCCCACCGCACGTCGAGCGAGTCGAGCAGCAGGTCACGCAGTTGCCCACGGTCGATCTCCGGGTTGGCCCGCTCGTCCGGTCGGGGTCGCCAGTCCCGCAGCACGGTTCCCGCCGGGTCGAGGATGCGCATGGCCTGCCCCTCGGGACGGGACAGCTCCCGGAACCGTGCCGTCAGCCCCGCCTTGTCCAGCGCCAGTTGGCCGAGCCCCTCGTGCAGGTCCAGCGTGCCCCCGGGGGGACGGGAGTCGGGCCCGCGATCGCGTTCCAGGACGACGACGGGATGGCCGAGGCGGTGCAGGACCCGGGCGAGGGTGAGGCCGCCGGGGCCGGCACCCACCACGGCGATACGATGTCTCATGGCGATACACTGTATTGACACCGACCGTGTCGCCGCCACCCATCCGGAGGTGACCGCATGACCGTGTGGGACCGGCCGGCACCGCCGCCTCCCCCGGTGCCGCTCGACCGGGAACGGATCGTCGCCGCCGCCGTCGCGCTGGCCGACGAGGGCGGCCTAGCGGCGGTGTCGCTGCGCAAGGTCGCCGCCCGCCTCGACGCCGGCCCGATGCGGCTGTACGGCTACCTCGCCACCAAGGACGAGTTGCTCGACCTGATGGTCGACGCCGTGTACGCCGAGATCATCCCCGCCGAACCGCCCGCCGACTGGCGGGAGACACTGCGGGTCGTCGCCCACCGCACCCGGCGGACCGTGCTGCGGCACGAGTGGCTGGCCGACCTGCTCGGCGGCCGACCCACCCTGGGGCCGAACGGCCTCGCCGTGACCGAGACCCAACTGGCGGCCCTCGACGGGCTCGCCGACACCGACACCGTCCTGCGCGCCGTGGAGACCGTCGGCGCCTACGTCATCGGCGCGCTCCGACGGGAGATCGCCAACCTGCGGGCGGAACGCGCCACGGGCCTGTCCAAACGCGACTGGCAGCGCGCCCACGGCCCGCGCGTGACGAGGATCCTGGCCACCGGCCGCTACCCGGCGCTGGCCCGGGCCGTGCACGACGGCACCGAGGTGGACGCCGCGACCTCCTTCGCCACCGGCCTGGAGTGGGTCCTCGACGCCGTGGCCACCCGACTGCCCGGGTGACCCGGGAAACCCGGTTGTCGTCGACGGTGCCGCCGGTGATGGTGTGCCCATGCCCACCGAACTGTTTGCCGTCACCGCGGCCACCGGAGCCCTCGGCCGCTGCGCCGTCACACAGCTGCGTGAGCGGGTCGGGCCCGACCAGGTCGTGGCCATCGCCCGCGATCCCTACCGCGCCCGGCCGCTGGCCGTCGCCGTACGCCACGGCGACTACGACGTCCCCGACACGCTGGTCGAGGCGTTCGCCGGGGTCACCCGGCTACTGTTCGTCTCGTCCCCCGAGCTCGATCCCGCCCGTCGCACCGAACAGCACCGTGCCGTCGTGGTGGCGGCAGAGCGGGCCGGGGTCACCGATGTGGTCTACACCAGTTTCCACCCGATCGCCGGCCTCTTCGACGCCCACCGGGCCACCGAGGAGGCCCTCGCCGCGGCGGGCCCGGCCCACACGGTGCTGCGGAACCCGTTCTACACCGAGCCGTTCGTCGACGCGGCGCTCCGCGACGCCACGTCCGGGGCGGCGCTGGTGCACGCGACCGGGGGCCGGAACCTGACCACCGCCACCCGGGCCGACCTCGCCGATGCCGCAGTGGCCGCCCTGTTGCGCCCCGACACCCGGGGGCGGACCTACACCCTCACCGGCCCGGCGTGGACGTACCCGCAGGTGGCCGCCGCCCTCGGCGTCGAGGCCCGAACCGGCGGCGTGACCGGAGCGATGGGCTGGCTGCACGGGTTGGCCCGTGCCGGCGCCCTGGACGTGTCGACCGACCACCTACGTGACCTGCTCGGACGGACGCCGGCCGGCATCCTCGACCAGCTCCGGGAAGCCCACCCGCTCCGCTGAGCCCGGCCACGACGGCCGGCGAGGCATGCCTGAACCCCGCAGCGAAGCGGGGTGCAACAGAACAGTCATTATGGTGCTCCACCGTTATGCCCGTTTTGGCGGCTCCAATTATCGTATTGCAGTTATCGGTAATACGGTAATTGGACCGGAGTGATCGGTCGGCTGTCGAAGTGGCCCCGCACCCCCGGCCGCCCCCGTGCGGGGTGGGCCCGCCACTGCGGCGTCGGCGGCGGGCCAGCCGTACCACAGGCGGTCAGCGGCCGGTGGCGCCGTCGATCCTTTCGCGGATGATGTCGGCGTGCCCCGCGTGGCGTCCGATCTCCTCGATCATGTGGACCAGCACCCATCGCTGCGACGGTGGCAGGGCGCGGCCGGGTGGCCGGGGTGCCGGCCGGGTCAGCTCGGTCCAGGTGTCGATGACCTGGTTCGCCTGGGCGATCGTTGCCCGATAGGCGGCGAGCAGGCCGTCGACGGTGTCGTCACGGGTGGGCTGGAAGGTGCGGCGCATGTTGGTGATCGGTTCTTCGAGGAAGTAGAACCTCTCGACGGCGGTCACGTGTTTGATCAGCCCGAGGAGGTTGGTGCCGGAGGGCACGCCGGCGGTGCGTACCTCCGGCTCCGGCACGTCGGCGACCTTGTCCATGATCGCGGTGCGGAGGTAGTCGAGGAAGCCGACCAGGGTGTCCTTCTCCCCGGGGGCTGTCCAGGCGGGCCCGGTGTCCTTGCGTTTCCTGGGCGGCATCAGCGTGTCCGATCATGTCGTTGGATGAGCAGGACGTTGTCGGTGACGGTGGCGGTGGCGGTCCGGCCGCCCGGTCCGGTGGCCCGGCGGTGCGGCGTGTCGGCACGTACGACGGACCACCGGGTCGGGTCGAGGGCGAGCACGGCCGCGGTCTCGCCGGGTGAGGGGTGATGCGTGTCGGAATCCTTGTTCCACGACCAGGGTGCGGCCGAGCCGTGGTCGACGATCAGGAGATGACCGCCGGGGCGCAGGGCGTGCGCCGCGGTACGCAGCACCCGCGTGCGGTCCAGTGCGAAGGGGCTGTGCAGGTACTGCGCGGAGATCAGGTCGAACTGCCCGGCGGGGAAGCTCCGGGCCAGATCGTGCTGTTCGCCGTTCACCCGGTGGTCGATGCCGAGTCGCCGGGAGTGGGCACGTACCCGTTGGACGGCGGCGTCGGAGATGTCGACGGCGGTGACCTGCCAGCCGTGTCGGGCGAGCCAGATGGTGTCGCCGCCGACGCCGCACCCCAGGTCGAGGGCGTCGCCGGGAGGCAGTGTCCCGGCTGTCTGCGTCAACACCGGGTTGGGGTGCCCGGGGCCGCCGTCACGCCGGGCGCGGTGGTGCTGTTCCCAGAACGACTCGGCAGTGGGCGCATCGGTCATCGGTCCGCCCCCCTCGCGAAGAACTCCACCAGCTCGGTGGTGACGAATCCCGGGTTCTCCGCGATGAGCCAGTGCCCGGCCTTGGGCACCTCGACTGCGCGGGTGATGTCGGACATGAGGGGCTGCACCGTCGAGCGGGTGAAGTCGAGTGTGCCTTCGGCTGTCAGCAGCAGCGTCGGCATGGTGATCGGCTTCGCGGCCCTGTTGTCCCGCTCATCCTGGTCCAGGGTGCGGTAAAGCTCGAATCCACCGGTCAGCACCTGCGGGCGCTGGTAGGTGCGGGCGTACTCGTCGATCTGCTGCGCGGTGAAGGGAGCCTTCGCGCCCGGCCCGCCGAAGCTGGTCCCACCATGGGCGACGTACCCGTAGAAGAGGGACAGGTAGTCACGGACGTCGTCGTCGACCAGCAG
>NZ_JBMDWU010000441.1:0-8783 GCF_048594385.1 Micromonospora sp.
CGATGACCGCTGCGCCGGATCCGGTGGGCGCCGACCGTCGCGCCGCGCTCGCGGCCGGGCTGGCCGCGGTGCGGGCCCGGATCGCCGACGCCTGCGCCGCCGCCGGCCGGGACCCGTCCGAGGTGACGATGATCGCGGTGACCAAGACGTACCCGGCCGGCGACGCGGTCGCGCTGGCCGGGCTCGGGGTCACCGACCTGGGGGAGAACCGGGACCAGGAGGCGGCCCCGAAGGCGGCCGAGGTGGCGGCGGCCGGCGCGGCCGTCCGCTGGCACGTCATCGGTCAGTTGCAACGCAACAAGGCCCGCTCGGTGGTGCGCTACGCCGACGTGGTGCACTCGGTGGACAGTGTGCGGCTGGCCCGCGCGCTGGGCACCGCCGCCGAGTCCGGACGGGACCGTCCGTTGACGACGTTGGTGCAGGTCAGCCTGGACGGTGACCCGGCGCGTGGCGGCGCCCTGCCGGACGCGGCCGACCCCGACCGGGGGCTGCGCGCGGTGGCCGAGGCACTGGCCGGCGCGGCGGCGCTGCGGCTGGCCGGGCTGATGGCGGTGGCGCCGCTGGGCTGGGAACCGGAACGGGCGTTCGCCCGGCTGGCCGAGGTGGCGGCGGCGTTCCGGGTCGGGTATCCGACGGCCACCGTGCTCTCCGCCGGGATGAGCGGCGACCTGGAAACGGCCATCGGATACGGCGCGACACATGTCCGCGTCGGCAGCGCGTTGCTCGGAATGCGTTCCACGCTGCGGTAGCCTGACCGCGGTAGAAGCAAATTACATCAGTGTTGTTCAGGGGTGGCGCCCCCGGTCGGGGGCCACGACGGGCGAGCCGCGAATCGCACGTCGGGGATTGCCGCTCTGATCCGGTGGGCATGGAGTCCACTCGCGATCATGGCGACACGGCACGGGGGTGCGTGCCGCACGGCGGACGGAAGGGCGCGGGATGGGTGCACTGCGCAAGGCGGGGGTCTGGCTCGGTCTCGTCGAGGAGGACGACGAGCGGGGCTACGACGAGGGCTACGACAAGCCCGGCTACCGCGAGTCGCGGTACCGGTCGAGCCGGTACGCCGAGGAGTTCGCCGACGACGACGAGGACGACGCGGAGGAGCCGCCGGCGCCGCGTCCGCGCCTCGGTGACCGGGGCCGGCTGAGCGAGCGGTCGAGCCGGCTGGCCGACGCCGACCGGGCCGACGACGAGCGGTCGGAGCGTGCCGAGCGGCCGGAGCGCCCGGAGCGGGCCAGCGTCCGGTCGATCACCCGGTCCGGGGGTACGGACACCTCGGGCGCGCTGAGCTACCACACCCGGGACAATCTCGCGCTGGCGCCGCAGGCGTCGCCCCGGGAGCGGCCGGTGGTGGCCGAGGAGGAGCAGCGCTACCAGATCACCACCCTGCACCCGACCACCTACCGCGAGGCGCGGACCATCGGCGAGCACTTCCGCGACGGGGTCCCGGTGATCATTAACCTCACCGAGATGGACGAGGCCGACGCCCGCCGGCTGGTGGACTTCGCCGCCGGGCTGGCGTTCGGGCTGCGCGGTACGATCGAGCGCGTGACCAACCGGGTGTTCCTGCTCTCACCGGCCAACGTCCAGGTCACCGCGGAGGACAAAGCCAAGATCGCTGAGGGCGGCTTTTTCTCCCTGAGCTAAGTCCACCCGACCGAGGGACGTCGCTGCCGTGTTGTCGATCATGTTCCAGCTGCTCTACCTGATCTTGTACGTCTTCCTTATCGTGCTGCTGGCCCGATTCGTTCTCGGTGCCGTCCTCCAGTACGGTCGTCGGTGGCAACCGGGGCGTGGCGCGTCCGCCGGACTCGAGTCCGTGTGGAGCGTCACTGATCCGCCTCTGAAGGCGTTGAGGCGGGTGATCCCCCCACTGCGAATTGGTACCGTGAGCATCGACCTGGCCTCCCTTGTGCTCCTGGTTATCCTGTTCGTGCTGATGAGGTTTGTGTTAGATCCGCTGATCAGGAACTTCTCCTGACCAGCGCGCGCTTTCGCGGCCGCAACTGACCCGAGGAGTTTCGATGCCGCTGACACCGGCCGACGTGCACAACGTCGCCTTCAAAAAGCCGCCGATCGGCAAGCGGGGGTACGACGAGGAGGAGGTCGACGCCTTCCTGGACGAGGTCGAGCGTGAGCTTGCCCGTCTGATCGAGGAGAACAACGAGCTGCGCGCCCAGGTGGAGCGCGGCGGTCGTGGCGGGGCCCCTGCCGGCCCCGGTGGCGATGCCCGGCTGGCGGCTGAGCTCAACGACGTCAAGGCCCAGCTCGACCGGGTGCAGCGCGACAAGGCCGCCGCCGAGCAGGCCGCCCGCGCCATGCAGGCCGAGCTGGAGCAGGTCCGCACCACCGGTGGCCCGGCCGTCGGCGGCGACGGCGAGCAGCAGGCGCTGCGGGTGCTGATGATGGCCCAGCGCACCGCCGACGACCACGTCTCCGACGCCCGTCGGGAGGCCGACCAGCTGCTCTCCGAGGCGCGCTCCAAGGCCGAGGAGGTCACCCGCGAGGCGCGGGCCAAGGCCGACGCGCTGGAGCGTGACGCCCGTCAGCGGCACCAGGAGGCCATGGGCGGCCTGGACGCCAAGCGGACCGCGCTGCAGAAGCACATCGAGGAACTCAAGCAGTTCGAGCGCGAGTACCGGACCCGGCTCAAGGCGTACCTGGAGAGCCAGCTGCGGGACCTCGACGGTCGGGGCCAGGGCCTCGAGGCCGAGATGACCCGCGCCGAGGGCACCCGTGCCGTCGGCGGCAACGGCCTCGCCGCGGCCGGCCTCGCCGGCTCGTACGGCGGCGGTCGCTCCGGCGCCCTCGAAGCAGGTCGCTGATCCACGGTCGGCGGCCGTCCCCCGACGGTCGCCGACCCAGCCGACGACCCACGACGCGGCGGGGGTGAGCTGTGCTAGTCGCCAGTCTGCTGCTCATCCTCGTCGCGGTCGTCCTGCTGGCGTTCGGTCTCGTCGACGGCTCCAGCACGTTGTTGACCAGTTCCATCGCGGCCAGTCTGCTGGCCGCCGTCGCGTTGGTGGCCGGTGCCCGCCAGGCAGCCGTCACCCGGGCGAGGGCGGCGGACCAGGCGCGGGGTCGGGGCGCGACGGAGTCCCGCCCGACCACCCCGCCGGCCGCGACCACGCCGTCGGACGAACCGACGACGTACCCTGCGACGACGTTCGGCACCGGTGACGCCGGGTGGCGGCAACCACCCGGCGCGCCGGTGGCCGGCGACCCCGTCGACGTTTCCACCCGCCCCGACGCCGGCGCCTGGGAGCCCGACGCGGAGGCACCCTGGGAGCCCGTCGTCGTGTCCGCCGCGCCGGACCGGACGACCTCGGGCCGCACCGAACCGGCGACCGACCGTGCCCCCGATCCCGATCCCGACCGGCTCGACCCGGACGACCCCCGGTGGGACCCGGTCACCGACCCCGACCGGCCCGACCCGGACGACCCGGCCTGGGCGGCCGGGGACGATCTCGCGCCGCCCTGGGAGCACTCGGACGACGCCGCGTCGCCGTGGGACCCACCGGCCCAGCGGGTCCCGCCCGCCGACGCCGCCCGGGTCGCCCAGCTCGACGCCGAGGTGCGGGTGGTCGACGGGCACCCCCGCTACCACCTGCTCTCCTGCGCCCACCTGATCGAACGGGAGCACGAGCCGCTGCCGGTGCACGAGGCGGTCTCCCTCGGGTTCACCCCGTGCGGCCTGTGCAACCCGGACACCGCCCTGCTCGCCGACACCTACCCCCGCTGAGGCCGGCGTCGATGCCCACGGACGACACGGTGACCGTCGCGGTGCGGGTCAAGCCTGGGGCGTCCCGGCCCCGGGTCGGCGGCTGCTTCACCGGCCCGCACGGGCCCGCCCTGGTGGTCGCGGTGTCCGCGCCGGCCGTGGACGGCCGGGCCACCGAGGCGGCCCGCCGGGCGCTGGCCGACGCCCTGGGCGTCCGCCCGGCGGCGGTGGCGCTGCGCACCGGCGCGGCCAGCCGGGACAAGCTCTTCCTGGTGGACGGGGCGACGCCGGAGGTCACCGCGCTGGTGCGGCGGCTGCGCGACGGATCGGCCGGGTGACGACGCCCCGGGTGGGGCGCCCGTGACGCCGGGACTGGATCTGGCCCTGCTCCTCGGGGCGGCCGTGCTGCTGGTGGCGATCGGCGCGGTGCGGTTCTCCACGCGGCTGGGCGTGCCGAGTCTGCTGGTCTATCTCGCGCTCGGGGTGGCGATCGGCGAGGCCGGGCTGGGCATCCGGTTCGACGACGCCGAGCTGACCCGGATGCTGGGGTTCTGCGCGCTCATCGTGATCATCGCCGAGGGTGGGCTCACCGCGCGGTGGAGCACCCTGCGCCCGGTGCTCGGGCTGGCCGGCGCGCTGTCCACCGTCGGGGTGCTGGTCAGCATCGTCGTCGTCGGCCTGGTGGTGCACCTGCTGCTCGGGCTGGACTGGCGGTTGGCGCTGCTCTACGGCGCGGTGCTCTCCTCCACCGACGCGGCGGCGGTGTTCGCCACGCTGCGCCGGTTGCGGCTGCCGCCCCGGCTGGTGGCCGCCCTGGAGGCCGAGTCGGGCATGAACGACGCCCCGGTGGTGATCCTGGTGGTGTTGTTGTCGCGCACCGGGCCGGTGGAGCACCCGTGGTGGTTCGAGGTCTTCCTGGTCGGCTACGAGCTGGGGGTGGGCGCGGCGGTGGGGTTGGCCGCCGGGCTGGCCGGCCGGTTCGCGCTGCGTCGGGCGGCGCTGCCGTCGTCCGGCCTGTACCCGATCGCCGCCGTCGGGTTCACCGTGCTGGCGTACGCCGCCGGTGCGGTGCTGCACGCCTCCGGGTTCCTCGCCGTCTACGTGGCCGGGGTGCTGCTCGGCAACGCCCGACTGCCGCACCGGCAGGCGATCCTGGGGTTCGCCGACGGGCTGGCCTGGCTGGCGCAGATCGGGTTGTTCGTGCTGCTCGGGCTGTTGGCCACGCCGGAGCGGCTGCACACCGCGCTGGTGCCGGCGGTGGTCACCGGGCTGGCCCTGCTGCTGCTGGCCCGGCCGCTGTCGGTGCTGGTGTCGGCGTTGCCGTTCCGGGTGGGCCTGCGCGAGCAGCTCTTCCTGTCCTGGGCGGGGTTGCGCGGCGCGGTGCCGATCGTGCTGGCCACCATCCCGCTGTCGGCCCGGGTGCCCGGGGCGGACCGGCTGTTCGACGCGGTGTTCGTACTGGTGGTGATCTTCACGGTGCTCCAGGCGGGCACGCTCGCGCCGGCCGCCCGCCGGTTGCGGGTGACCGCCCCGGCCGAGCCGGCCGAGATCCGGGTGGAGACCGCCCCGCTGGAGCGGATGCGGGCGGACCTGCTCCAGTTGGAGGTGCCGGCGGGGTCGCGGCTGGCCGGGGTGCACGTGGACGAGCTCCGGTTGCCGGTGGGCGCTTCGGTGACCCTGGTGCTGCGCGACGGGGTGGGCTTCGTGCCGGGCGCGGACACCCGGCTCAAGACCGGCGACAGCATGTTGATCGTGGCGACCGCCGGGGTGCGGGACGAGGCGGAGCGGCGGCTGCGGGCGGTCAGCCGGCGGGGTCGCCTGGCGCGGTGGTTCGGCGAGTACGGCGAGGACCGGGACGGCTGATCTGCTAGTCTTCGTTTTGCCCCAATTAGCGGTTATTAGGGGCTGAATGGCGGTACGACAGTGCGGCACGTTGTCGGACGCCTGTACGTTCCGTATTCTTGCCAACCTCCGGAGTGCGCGGCCACCGTTGCCGTGCGCCCGTTTTGTTACCCGGGGACGCCACGTCGGCGGACCCTGTCCGGGCACCGCCGAGCGCCGCGTCCCGCGGCTGAGGGAGCTGACGATGGCGAAGCCAGCCGACACCAGGACGGCCGGTCGCAAACCTGCGGCGAAGGCCACCGCGCAGGCCACCCGCAGCACGGCGGAGACCGAGAAGATCCGGGCGGCCCTGGCGGCCCGCCGCGACGAGCTGCGCGCCGAGTACGATCAGACGCTGAGCGAGATCACCGAGCTGCAGCGCGACCGGCTGACCGACTCGGCCGGGGACGACCAGGCCGACACCGGCACCAAGACGTTCGAGCGTGAGCAGGAGATCTCTCTCGCCAACAGCATCCGGGAACGGATCACCCAGGTCGAGCGTGCCCTGGAGCGGCTCGACGAGGGCGGCTACGGATGGTGCGAGCGGTGCGGGAACCCGATCCCGGTGGAGCGGCTCGCGGCCTTCCCGTCGGCGACCCTCTGCGTGACCTGCAAGCAGCTGGAGGAGCGGCGCTGACATCCGCTCCCCGGTGACCTCGCGAGACGGCGGACCTGCGTCGTCGGGACAGTCGATGGGGAGTCGATGACCACAGCACCGACCGCCGGACCCGGCACCACCGAGCCGGCCGGCCGTACGCCCCGCCGCAGGGCGGTCGTGCTCCTCGTCGGCATCGCGCTGCTCGCGCTGCTGACGGATCTGCTCACCAAGCACCTCGCCCTGCAACAACTCGACGACCGCCCGCCGGTCCGCCTGCTCGGCGGGGCGGTCTACCTCACCCTGACCCGCAACAGCGGCGCGGCGTGGAGCATCGGCGCCGACCACACCTGGGTGTTCCCGCTGATCACCATCGGGGTGGTCGGCTGGATCACCTGGATGGCGCTGCGGCTGCGCTCGCTGCCCTGGGCGGTCTCCCTGGGGCTGGTGCTGGGCGGGGCGCTGGGTAACCTCGCCGACCGGATCTTCCGCGCACCCGGTCACTTCGTCGGGCACGTGGTGGACATGGTCAGCCTCTTCGACCCGTACGGCCAGGTCTGGCCGGTGTTCAACCTGGCCGACAGCTGCCTGGTCGCCGGGGTGCTGCTGGCCGTCCTGCTGGAACTGACCGGCCGGCAGCGCGACGGGCGACGGATCGGGGCCAGGGGCGACACCGCCCCGGAGGCGGCCGGGCCGTCCACCGGGCCGGTGTCCGCCGAGACCGCGCCGACCGACGCCGAACCCCGGGAGCGGGCATGACCTCCACCGCCACCGGTGGCGACCACCGGTCCCTGCCCGTCCCGGACGGCCTCGACGGCATGCGGCTCGACCAGGCGGTGTCCCGGCTGTTCGGGCTCTCCCGCACCGCCGCCGCCGCACTCGTCGACGCGGGGGACGCGCTGGTCGACGGCGCGGCCCGGCAGAACTCGCACAAGGTCAGGGCCGGCTCCTGGTTGGAGGTGACGCTGCCCGCCCCGGTCGCACCGCCGACCGTGGTCCCGCAGGCGGTCCCCGGGCTGACCGTGGTCTACGCCGACGACGACATCGTCGTGGTGGACAAGCCGGTCGGGGTGGCCGCCCACCCCAGTCCCGGCTGGACCGGCCCGACCGTCATCGGTGGCCTGGCCGCGATCGGGCACCGGATCTCCACCAGCGGGGCCGCCGAGCGGCAGGGCGTGGTGCACCGCCTCGACGTGGGCACCACCGGGATCATGGCGGTGGCCAAGAGCGAGCAGGCGTACACCGCGCTCAAGCGGGCGTTCAAGTACCGCGAGGTGGAGAAGCGCTACCACGCGGTGGTCCAGGGGCACCCCGACCCGTCGCGCGGCACCATCGACGCCCCGATCGACAGGCATCCGCACCACGACTACCGCTGGGCGGTGGTCTCCGACGGCAAGCCGAGCGTCACCCACTACGACACCATCGAGGCGTTCCCGGCGGCCAGCCTGCTCGACGTCCGGCTGGAGACGGGGCGTACCCCCCCGATCCGGGTCCACTGCCCCCCCCGGCGCCCCCCCGGCGGGGGCCACCACCCCACCGGCGCCGACCCGACCCTGTCGGCCCGGCTCGAACTGCGCCGGCAGTGGCTGCACGCCAGGTCGTTGACCTTCGCCCACCCGCGCACCGGCGACGACGTGACCTTCGTCAGCGAGTACCCGGACGACCTGGCCCGCGCGCTGACCATCCTGCGCGACTGACCGTGCGGCACGACCCGTCGGCCGGCCCGGGGCCGGACGGCGACGACACCCCGGCGACCGGCGTCCCGGCCGCCGGGACGTCCCGGCCGGCCCGCTGGCTGGTCACCACGGCGGTGTTCGCCGTCGGCGCGGTGCTGCTCGCCGCCGGCTGGTCGGCCCGCCGGCCGGCCCCCGTCGGTGACCGTACGGTCGGGCAGGTCACCCGGGTCGGGGTGCTGCCCGGGGACTCGCTGCCCGGCTACGCCACCGCCAGCCGGGCCGAACTGGCCGCGCTGACCGCCGGGGCGTACGCGCTGGTGAGTTTCGACAGGTACGTCGCGCCGGACGAGCTGCCGGCGCTGCTGGCCGGCGTCGAGGTCACGGCGGTGGTGGTCCGGGTGCCGCTGCCCGACCGGCAGACCGAGGTGGTCCGGCTGCCGGCGCAGCGGCTGCCGCAGGACGTGACCGCCGGCATGGCCGGCCTCGCCGACCGCAAGGACCGGGAGGCCGCCGACCAGCGCACCCGGGCCGCCGCCGGCACCGACCCGGCGACCCGCCGGGGGTACGAGACCGGGGCGCAGGTCGCGGCGCGGGAGGCGGCCGGTTACCGGTCGGCGTGCGCCTGCGTCTACGCGGCGGTGGTCCGGGCCGAGCCGCCCGCCCTGCGCGCCACGGCCGGGCGGGACGGGGTCCGCGCGGTCGACCCCGCCCCGGAGGTGACCCGGCTGGACCGGACGGTGTTCCTACCGCCGCTGCCGGAGCAGCGGGACGTGGCCCGGCCCCCCGCCGACACCGCCACGTCACCCGGCTGACCCGCTCCCGACCGCCCGGCCCGGGCCACCGGCCGTGGGGCCGTCTGTCCGAGCGGGCCGCCCTGCCCGAGCGGCCCGGCGAAGCGGTCCGGGACGTC
>NZ_JBMDWU010000442.1:0-10357 GCF_048594385.1 Micromonospora sp.
CCGGCACCACCCCGGCCCGCATCGCCGACACCATCTTGATCACCCCGGCCACACCCGCCGCCGCCTGCGCATGACCGATGTTCGACTTCACCGACCCCAACCACAACGGCACCGAACGACCCTGCCCGTACGTCGCCAACAGGGCTTCCGCCTCGATCGGGTCACCCAACCGGGTACCGGTGCCGTGACCCTCCACCACCTGCACGTCGGACACCGACACACCCGCCACCGCCAACGCCCGACGAATCACCCGCTCCTGCGACGGACCACTCGGCGCGGTCAAACCGTTCGACGCACCGTCGGAGTTCACCGCACTGCCCCGCACCACCGCCAACACCCGGTGCCCGTGGCGGCGGGCGTCGCAGAGACGTTCCAGCAGCAGCAGGCCCACGCCCTCCCCCCAGCCGACGCCGTCGGCGGTGTCGGCGAACGCCTTGCACCGGCCGTCCGGGGCCAGGCCACGCTGCCTGGCGAACTCCACCAGCAGGTCGGCGGTAGGCATCACCGTCACGCCCCCGGCGAGCGCCAGCGAGCACTCCCCGGCACGCAGCGCCGACGTCGCCAGGTGCAGGGCGACAAGCGACGACGAGCAGGCGGTGTCGAGGGTGACCGCGGGCCCGGTGAAGCCGAACTGGTAGGCGATCCGGCCGGAGACGATGCTGCCGGCGCTGCCGCTGATCAGGAGCCCTTCGAGTTCGTCGGGCACGTCCTGACCGCCGAAGGCGTAGTTCTGGTACATGGTGCCGACGAACACGCCGGTCGGGCTGCCGGCGAGCGAACCCGGGTCGATGCGGGCGTGTTCGATCGCCTCCCACGAGGTTTCCAGCAGCAGCCGCTGCTGGGGGTCCATCGCCAACGCCTCCCGGGGGGAGATGCCGAAGAAGTCGGCGTCGAAGCCGGCGACGTCCGCGAGGAAGGCACCGCCGGTGGCGTACGTGGTGCCGGGGTGGTCCGGGTCGGGGTGGTAGAGGCCGGCGAGGTCCCAGCCCCGGTCGGTCGGGAACCCACCGACCGCGTCGACCCCCTCGGCGACCACCCGCCACAGGTCGTCCGGGCCGCGTACCCCGCCGGGCAGCCGGCAGGCCATCCCGACGATCGCCACCGGCTCGCTGATCCGGCTCTCCAACTGGGCGACGCGGGCCCGTGACCGGCGCAGGTCGGTGGTGGCCTTGCGCAGGTACTCGACGAGCTTGGCGCTGTCCTCGGCCATCACGGCTCCGTTCCCTGGTCGATGATGTCGTAGAGGCGGTCCACCGGGATCGTGTCCAGGTCGTCGGTGTCCAGGTCGTCGTAGTCGGCGGGTGGACGCAGTTCGATCAGGAGGCGTTCCAGCCGGTCGACTATCTCGTCGCCGCCCGCGTCCCCGGTGCGCAGCGCGGCCTCCAGACGGTCGAGGGCGGCCAGCGCCGAGCCGTCCTCCCGCTCCTGGTCCGGCCAGCGCAGCCCGCAGACGAAGTCGGCGAGCGCGGCGGGGGTGGGATGGTCGAACACCACCCCGGCCGGCAGCGGAACACCGGCGGCGGTGCTGACCGCGTTGCGGAGCTGGGTGGCGGCCAGCGAGTCCACACCCAGGTCGGCGAAGCGGCGGCCCGGGTCGACCTCAGCCGGGTCGGCGTGGCCGAGCACCTTCGCCGCCTGGGCGGTGACGAGGTCCAACACCGCCTGGCGGCGGTCGGCCGGGGCGAGCGCGGCGATCCGGTCGGTGGCCGGTCGCTGCTCCCCCGGCGTACGGCGGGGGGTGCGGACCAGGGCGCGCAGCACGGTCGGCGGCGCGTCGATCGCCCGCAGCACGGCCGGGTCGAGCCGGACCGGCGCCTGCACGGCCCGGTCGTGGGCCAGCGCCAGGTCGAACAGCGCCATGCCCTCGGCCTCGGTCATCGGCACCACACCGGTGCGGGCGACGCGTTCCCGGTCGTGCGCGTCCAGGGTGCCGATCATGCCGCTGTCCTGCGCCCACAGTCCCCAGGCCAGCGACACGGCGGGCAGGCCGAGGTGGCGGCGCAGCCGGGCCAGCGCGTCCAGGCCGGAGTTGCCCGCCGCGTAGTTGGCCTGGGCGGGCGGGCCGAGCAGCCCGGAGATCGACGAGTACAGCACGAACGCGTCGAGGTCGAGATCCCGGGTCAGCTCGTGCAGGTGCCAGGCGGCGTCGACCTTCGGGGCCAGCACCCCGTCAAGCCGTTCCGGGGTCAGCGCGGGCAGCACACCGTCGTCGAGCACCCCGGCGGTGTGGATCACGGCGCGCAGGGGGTGGGCCGGGTCGGTCCCGGCGAGGAGTTCCGCGAGGGCGTCCCGGTCCGTCACGTCGCAGGCGGCCACGGTGACGTCCTGCGCGCCCAGGCCGAGCAGTTCCGCGCGGAGCTCCGCCGCGCCCGGGGCCGCCGGTCCGCGCCGACTGACCAGCAGCAGTCGGCGTACGCCATGGGTGGTGACCAGGTGCCGGGCGGCGAGCGCCCCCAGCCCACCGGTGCCGCCGGTGACGAGCACCGGTCCGGCCCACCGGCGGGCCGTCGCGGGGACGCCCCGGCTGCGGACGAGCGTCGGGGTGGTCACCACACCGCCGGTCGCGGTGAGGTCGGTGGTGCCGGCGAGCAGAGTGTGCGGGAACGCCCGCGCCGAGCGGAGGTCCCCGTCGAGGGTGACCAGGCCGAACCGGTCCGGGTACTCGCTGATCGCCGAGCGGACCAGCCCCCAGGCGGTGGCCAGGACGACGTCCCGGTCCACCCCGGAGGCGACGAACACCAGGCGGCACGGGGCGAGCGCCCCGTCGCGGAGCCAGTGCTGGGACAGCTTCAGCACCCGTTGCGCCATCGTGTGCGCGTCCGCCGCCGGGTCCCCGGTGTCCGGGGAGGTCAGCGGGTGCAGGAGCACGTCCGGCCGGCCCCGCGCCGAGCCGAGCAGTTCGGCGAGGGTACGGTGCCGGCGCAGGCCGTCCAGCCCGTCGAGCAGCCCGAGTTCGTCGTCGCCGAGCACCGCCCAGTCACCCGGTGCGCCGCTCGTCTCCCGCGTCGGCACGCGCCGGTCCTCGAGGTGGAACAGGGCGTCGCCGACGGACGGGCCGGCGTCGCCGCCGAGTTCGAGTTCGGCTTCCGTGGTGACGGTGCCGTCGTGGTCGACCAGGGCGATCCGGACGTGCTCGGTGTCGTGGTGCGCGATCTCGACGTCCACGGCGGGGTCGGCCCGGTGCACGGTCAGGTTCGTCCAGCGGACGGGCCGGGCGGGGGCGAGGTCGTCGAGTGCGGAGCGGAGCACAGCGGTGGGTAGTGCGCCCCCGTCGCCGGGTTCGGCGGAGAGCTGCCCGGTCGCGTGTTCGACCCAGCTGCCGTTGGGCCGGGAGGCGATGGTGAAGCCGACGCCGTCCACGGTGACCCGCAGCGGGCCGGGGCGCTCGGGGGGCACCTCCGGGACGAGTTCGGCGACGCCGGTGACGCCCGCGTGTCGGGCCGCCGCCAGCGCCGCCTCCGCCAGGACGACGTGCGGCCCGGCCTCGGCCAGCGCCGACGCGGTCAGTACGCCGGCGAGGACGAACGAGTCGTCGGACAGCTCCACCGCCGCGCCGAGCAGCGGGTGTTCCACCGTGTCGAGCCCGATGCCCGCCACGTCCGTCCGGGGTGCCGGGGTCAGCCAGTACCGCTGGCGTTGGAACGGGTACGTCGGCAGGTCGACGACCCTCCCGCCACCGTAGTACGCCCGCCAGTCGACGTCGTGCCCCCGTACCCACACCTGCGCCAGCCCGGTCACCGCCGACGTCGCCTCGTCGATGGTCGGCCGGAGCATCGGGATGCCGTCAGCCAGCAGGGACGACAGACCACCGTCCGCGCTCAGCTCCCACCAGGACCGGGGACCGGCAGCCTCGATCGCGGCGTGGAACAGCACCGGCTCACGCACCTGCCGCACCCAGTACCCCGGCTCCCCCAGACCACCGACCTGGCCCGTCACCGTCGACACCACCGGAATCCGCGCCGGACCGAACGACAACCCCTCCACCACCGCCCGGAACTCGTCCAGCATCGGCTCCATCAACGGCGAGTGGAACGCGTGACTGACCGACAGTCGCCGGTGCCGGACGCCCAGCGTGGTCGCCGCCGTCTCCGCTACCTGCAGCGTCTGCTGCTCCGGGCCGGCGATCACCACCGCCGACGGACCATTCACCGCCGCCACCACCACATCACCGGACAGGAACGGCCGCACCGCATCGACCGAGGCCCGCAGCGACACCATCGCGCCCCCGGCCGGTAGCGCCGCCATCAGACGAGCGCGGGCCGACACCAACGTCACCGCATCCGACAGGGACAACACCCCGGACACGTGCGCCGCCGCGATCTCCCCGATCGAGTGACCCACCAGGACCGCAGGCCGGACACCCCAGGACTCGACCAGGCGGAACAGCGCCACCTCCACCGCGAACAACGCCCGCTGCGCAACGCCCGTCTCATCCAGACCCACACCAGAGGAGATCGCCTCTTGGACGTCCCCACCCGACAGGTCACACACCTCGTCGAAGACGGACGCGAACACCGGGAACGCCCGGTACAGGCCAGAACCCATCCCCACCCGCTGACCACCCTGCCCCCCGAACACCAGACCCAACCCCGCAGGAACGACACCAGACGGCACCCCGGCCGACGGTTCGGCGCCATCCGACGGCGACCCCGCGACCGGGCTCACTGTGGAAGCAGGAACCGCACCGGACGCCAACGCCCGGACCCCGGGGGCCAGCGACGCCGAATCCGCGACCACCACACCGTCGAGCAGCACCGCCCGCTCGGCGAAGACCGACCGCGTCGACGCCAACGACCACCCCACATCCACCGCCGACACCCCACCGTCGGCGGTCGAACCCGACGGACCACCATCGCTGCCCGTACCGTCTGCCGGACCGACCGCCGTCAGGCTGAGTTGCCCGATCACCTCCTGCACCCCGGCGGCGGTCCGCGCTGACACCGGCCACGGCGTCACCGGCACCGGCGATCCCGTCGCCGCCGCGGGACCACCCGCCTCCACCGGCGGCGGTTCCTCCACGATGATGTGCGCGTTGGTGCCGCTGATCCCGAACGACGACACCCCCGCCCGACGGCGGCCCCCCTCGGCCACCGTCCACTTCCGCGACTCCCGCAGCACCTCCACCGCACCCGACGACCAGTCCACGAACCCGGACGGCTCGGCCACGTGCAGCGACCCGGGCACCGTCGCGTGCCGCATCGCCAGCACCATCTTGATCACCCCGGCGACACCCGCCGCGTGCTGCGTGTGACCGATGTTCGACTTCACCGACCCCAACCACAACGGCTCCGAACGATCCTGCCCGTACGTCGCCAACAGGGCTTCCGCCTCGATCGGGTCACCCAACCGGGTACCGGTGCCGTGACCCTCCACCACCTGCACGTCGGACGCCGACAGGCCCGCCACCGCCAACGCCTGGCGGATCACCCGCTCCTGGGAGGGGCCGCTCGGCGCGGTCAGGCCGTTCGACGCGCCGTCGGAGTTCACCGCACTGCCCCGCACCACCGCCAGCACCCGGTGCCCGTGGCGGCGGGCGTCCGACAGGCGCTCCAGCACCAGCATCCCCGCGCCCTCGGCCCATCCCGTGCCGTCCGCGTCGGCCGAGTACGCCTTGCACCGGCCGTCCGGTGACAGCCCGCCCTGCCTGCTGAACTCGACGAACAGGGTAGGGGTGGACATCAGCAGCGCACCACCGGCGAGGGCGAGGTCGCACTCCCCGGCGCGCAGGGCGTTCGCCGCCAGGTGCAGGGCCACCAGCGACGACGAGCACGCCGTGTCCAGGGTGAGGACCGGGCCGACCAGGCCGAGATGGTAGGCCAGTCGGCCGGACGCGACGCTGTTGGCGCTGCCGGTGAGCAGTTGCCCCTCGAACTCGGGCACGGTGGCCAGCAGCGAGCCGTGGTCCTGGCTGCTGACCCCGACGAAGACACCGGTCCGCGAACCCCGGGCGGCGAGCGGGGGGATGCCGGCCCGCTCGAACGCCTCCCACGAGGTTTCCAGCAGCAGCCGCTGCTGCGGGTCCATCGCCAACGCCTCCCGGGGCGAGATACCGAACCGGGCCGGGTCGAAGTCGGCGATCCCGTCGACGAAGCCACCCTGGGTGGCGTACGTGGTGCCGGGGTGGTCCGGGTCGGGGTGGTAGAGGCGGTCCAGGTCCCAGCCCCGGTCGGTCGGGAAGTCGCCGATCGCGTCGGTGCCCTCGGCGACCACCCGCCACAGGTCCTCGGGGCTGCGTACCCCGCCGGGAAGCCGGCAGGCCATCCCGACGATGACGACGGGGTCGTCGTCGGTACGGGTCGGGGTGGCGACCGGGGCGGGAGCGGGGGTGCCGGCGATCTTCGTGGTCAGCCAGGTGGCGACCGCCGACGGGGTGGGATGGTCGAACACCAACCCGGCGGGCAGGCGCAGCCCGGTCGCCGTCGCCAGCGCGTTGCGCAGTTCCACGGCGGTCAACGAGTCGAAGCCCAGCTCGGTGAAGGGCCGGTCGGCGGGGACCGCGTCGACGCCGGAGTGGCCGAGGACGCCCGCGACGCGTTCCCGTACCACCTGGAGCAGGGCGGCGGTGAGTTCCGCGCCGTGCCGTCCGGCGAAGAGCGCGGTGGGGTCGGCCGCCGCCACGGCCCGCCGGGCCGGGCGACGGACCAGCCCCCGCAGCACCGCCGGTGGCTCACCGGTGATCCTCGGCAGATCCATCCGCATCGGTACGAGGTGCGGGTGGCCGGTCGCGGCGGCCAGGGTGACCGCCGTGTCGAACAGGGCCATCCCCTCCGTCAGGTCCAGCGGGATCATGCCGGCCCGGCTGATCCGGTCCCGGTCGGCGGTGGTGAGGGCGGCGGTGATGCCGCCGTCCTGTCGCCACAGTCCCCAGCCGAGCGACAGCGCGGGCAGCCCCCGGGCCCGGCGGTGGGCGGCGAGTGCGTCGAGGAACGCGTTGGCGGCGGCGTAGTTGGCCTGCCCGGGGCCACCGAACACGGCGGCCGACGAGGAGTAGAGGACGAACGCGTCCAGGTCCCGGTCCACGGTCAGCTCGTGCAGGTGGCAGGCGGCGTCCACCTTGGGGCGGAGCACCCGGGTGAGCTGCTCGTCGGTGAGCGCGCCGACGACCGCGTCGTCGAGCACCCCGGCGGTGTGCACCACCGAACGGACGGGATGGCTGTCGAGCAGCCGGGCCAGGTCGTCCCGGTCGGCCACGTCGACGGCGGCGACGCTGACGGTGACGCCGAGGCCGGTCAGCTCGGCCACCAGTTCGCCCGTGCCCGGCGCTCCGGCGCCCCGGCGGCTGGCCAGCACGAGTTCGCGTACGCCGTGGGTGGTCACCAGGTGGCGGGCGACCAGCGCGCCCAGCCCGCCGGTGCCGCCGGTGACCAGCACCGGGCCGGGGAGGCGCACGGGTCCGGCCGTCGGGGTGGCGACCCGGGCCAGCCGGGCGGCGGTCCAGGTGCCGGCCCGGACGCTCACCTCCGGTTCGTCACCGGCGACGAGCCCGGCCGCGACGGTGGGGACGGTGGCCGGGTCGTCGGTGTCGACCAGGACGAGCCGTCCGGGGTTCTCGGTCTGGGTGCTGCGCAGCAGACCCCAGGCGGCGGCCAGGGCGGGATCGTCGGCGACGCGTTCACCGGCGACGACCACCCGGGTGTCGGCGTACGCGTCGGTCAGCAGGGTACGGACCAGGGCGAGGGCGGCGGCGACGGCGGCGTGGGTACGGCCGGCGAGGTCGGGGTGGCCGGGGTCGACGGTCAGGTGGTGGCAGGCCACCGGGGCGGGGCCCGCGTCGACGGCCGGAGCGGGGGCGGCGATGGGCGGGGCCGGCACCGGCACGGCCACCCGCTCGTAGAGGTGTTCCTGGCGGGGCTGTCCGGCGGACCGCAGCGCCTCGGCGGAGACGGGACGGGACAGCAGCCCGCCGACGGTGACCACCGGCGCGCCGGACTCGTCGTAGCCGGTCAGGGTGAGGCTGCCGGTCGACTGTTCCCGCAGCCGTACCCGCAGGGTGGTCGCGCCGCCACGGTGCACCTGCACGTCGCTCCAGGAGAACGGCAGGCCACCGGGTCGGGTGTCGTCGAGCACGCCGCGCAGCAGCGGGTGCAGGCAGGCGTCGAGCAGGGCGGGGTGCAGCACGAACGCGTCGGCGTCGGCGTGCCGGTCGGCGGGCAGGCCCACCTCGGCGAGGATCTCGTCGCCGAGCTGCCACAGCCGGCGCAGGCCACGGAACGCCGGGCCGTACCGGTGGCCGTCCTCGGCCAGGCGGGGGTAGGCGTGCGTGACGTCGACCTCGCGGCTGCCGGGTGGCGGCCAGGTCTCCTGCCCGGTGGGGGTGGTGGGGGGCGCGTCGGTCAACCGGCCCTCCGCGTGGGTGGTCCAGGCGGGGTCGTCGCCGCCGGTGGTGTGCGGGCGCGAGTGGACGGTCACCGGTCGCCTGCCGTCGGGGTCGGGCGGGCCGACGGCCACCTGGATCTCCACCGGTTCATCGGTGAGCACCAGCGGTGCGGCGATGGTCAGCTCGTCGACGACGCTGACGCCGAGGTGGTCGCCCGCACGCAGGACGAGGTCCACGAAGGCCGTCCCGGGCAGGAGCACGGTGTCGAGCAGCGCATGGTCGGCCAACCACGGGTGGGTCCGCAGGGACACCCGTCCGGTGAGCAGCACGCCGTCACCGGCGGCCAGTTCGACGGTCGCGCCGAGCAGCGGGTGCCCGGCGGAGCGTAGGCCGGCGCTGGTCACGTCGCCCCGCCCGTCCCCGGCGTCGAGCCAGTACCGCTGCCGTTGGAACGGGTACGTGGGCAGGTCGACGGTCCTACCGCCGCCGTAGTACGCCCGCCAGTCGACCTCGTGCCCCCGCACCCACACCTGCGCCAACCCCGACACCGCCGACCTGACCTCATCCACACCAGGCCGCAACATCGGAATACCGTCAGTCAGCAGGGACGACAGAGCGCCATCCGCGCTCAACTCCCACCACGAGCGGGGGCCGGCCGCCTCGATCGCCTCGTGGAACCGCACCGGCTCACGCACCTGCCGCACCCAGTACTCCGGATCCGCCAGATCCCCGACCTGCCCCGTCACGGTCGACACCACCGGAATCCGCGCCGGGTGGAAGGACAACCCCTCGACGACCGTGCGGAACTCGTCGAGCATCGGCTCCATCAACGGCGAGTGGAACGCATGACTCACCGACAGTCGACGATGTCTAACGCCCAACCCGGCCGCCACCGCTTCCGCCGCTTGCAGGGTCTGCTGTTCCGGGCCGGCGATCACCACCGCCGACGGACCATTCACCGCCGCGATCACCACGTCGTCGGACAGGAACGGTTGCACCGCATCAGCGGAGGCCCGCAACGACACCATCGCCCCACCCACCGGCAACGCCGCCATCAAACGAGCACGCGCCGACACCAACACCACCGCATCCGACAGAGACAACACCCCCGCCACATGCGCCGCCGCGATCTCCCCGATCGAATGACCCACCAGAACCGCCGGACGCACACCCCACGACTCCACCAGGCGGAACAGCGCCACCTCCACCGCGAACAACGCCCGCTGCGCCACCCCCGTGCCATCCAGGCCAACACCGGAGACAATCGCCTCCCGCACATCCCCACCCAACAGGCCACACACCTCGTCGAACACCGACGCGAACACCGGAAACGCTCCACACAAACCCGCACCCATCCCCACCCGCTGACCACCCTGACCCCCGAACACCAGACCCAGACCGGAGGCCACCAGGCGGGGGGCGACGTCCATCCCGGCCGGGGACGACGGTTCGGCGTCGCCCGCCGGTGGAACCGCCGCCGACCAGCGGAGTTCCGGGGGGACCGAGGCCGAGTCCGCGACGACGTCGCCGTCGAGCAGCACGGCGCGGTCGTCGAACACCGTCCGGGTCGACGCCAGGGACCAGCCCACGTCGGCCGCCGGCACCGTCGGGTCGGCGGCGGCGCTCCACGGGCGGAGCCGCTCGACCAGGTCCCGTACCCCGGCGGTCGTCCGCGCCGACACCGGCCACGGCGTCACCGGTACGGGGTCGCACCCGCCGGTGGTCCCGGCCGACGGGTCCGCTCCGGCGGGTGACCCGTCGGGCGGCGGGTCCGTCACGGCGGGGGGTTCCTCCAGGATGACGTGCGCGTTGGT
Source organism: Micromonospora sp. (assembly GCF_048594385.1). Taxonomy (NCBI): domain Bacteria; kingdom Bacillati; phylum Actinomycetota; class Actinomycetes; order Micromonosporales; family Micromonosporaceae; genus Micromonospora; species Micromonospora sp. The sequence continues at coordinate 10,132 of NZ_JBMDWU010000442.1, forward strand.
GCCGCTGATCCCGAACGATGACACCCCGGCCCGCCGTCGGCCCTCCGCCGTCCACGGCCTCGACCCGGTGACCACCTGCACCGAACCTGACGACCAGTCCACGAACCCCGACGGCTCGGCCACGTGCAGCGACCCCGGCACCACCCCGGCCCGCATCGCCGACACCATCTTGATCACCCCGGCCACACCCGCCGCCGCCTGCGCATGACCGATGTTCGACTTCACC
>NZ_JBMDWU010000443.1:0-34586 GCF_048594385.1 Micromonospora sp.
CAGACGCTTGACCGCTTCGAGGAGCTTTACACCAAAGTGCCGGTGTTGCCAGACGGTTCTATCACCACCCGCTCCCCCGGGGGGCTGGGGTTGGGGGCTTGCCGGCGCGGACGGCCGGGGGGTGGGGGTGGGATCTCCTCGTGTCGGCCGATCTCCGATCGACCGGACCGGGTCTGGGGCGGCCAGGCTCGGCGTAGCCGACCGCGAAGCGGCTTGGCCTGGCCGTCTCGGACCCGGTCTGGTAGCCCTCTGGGCGGCCGACACGAGGAGATCCCACCCCTGGGTGACCACTCACTCACCTGGCGGTTGCGGTCCCTGCCGGATCTCCGAGAGAGGCCCCGCCGGAGGCGTCGATGTTGGCAAGCGTGACCATCGGCGGCCCGGGTCCGGTCCGCGTCTCTGGGCTGCTCTCGCTGCCGCTGTTGGTGATTCCGCGGCATCACCCCCTCGGCGGTGCCGGCGCTGGCACGGCGTCTGCTGGGCTTGGGGCACCGCCGGGAGCGTCCCGCGACCCTGCCCAGGGGTCGATCTCGCTCGACATCCTGACTACGGTGGTGATCAAGCGATCACCTGGGGGAGCGATGGCTGACGACGCCGCTGTACCGATGGCCGCGCCGGACGCGGCGGACCTACCTGACGGTCTCGCCGCCGGCCTGCAATCGCAGATCGACGACCTGACGGCCACCCTGGAGCACCACCAACGCCTGTTCGAGTCGTTGCGGGCGCGGGGGTTGCTGCCCACCGATCCTGACGACGGACGACCGTGACGGCCGCGCCGGATCAGCCGGCGGCCCGGCCTGCGCGGGAGGTTGCCGAGCGTGTGGCGGCCTCGGTCGACCGGACCGCCGCGCTACGCGGCCGGGCCGGCTCGCTGGCCGCTCAGGTCGCCGGGCCGGCTCGCCTGTCGACGGTCCCTGACACGCGGCGGCAACGCCTCCTGGCCGTCCAGGGCGCAGCGGCCGACTTCTACCGGGCCCAACTCGACCGGCCCGACGGGGCATCGCCGGCCCGGTGGCTGACCGCTCAAGGCGTTCCGGTCGACGGGCGGTGGGCGGTGGGGTACGCGCCGGACCGGCCGGCCGCGCTGGTCAACGAGCTGCGACGGCAGGGCTTCACCGATGTGGAGATCCGCGCGTCCGGCCTCGCGGCGACGGGCCGCAGCGGGCAGTTGGTCGACCGGTTCCGTAACCGGGTGATGGTCGGCATCCGCGAGCACCGCGATCCGGACCGGCCGGTGGTCGGTTTCGTCGGCTACGCCCCGCCCGGTGTGCCGGACGTGGCACCGGTGCTGCACAGCCCCGCCACGGCGGTGTTCCGCCCGGCCGAGGTGGTGTTCGGGCTCGCCGAGCAGCCTGAGCGCACCGGCCGGTCGGTAGTGGCGCGGACCGCGGTGGAGGCCATCGCCCTGGCCGAACGCGGCGAGGGTACGCCGCTGGCGGTGGCCGCGTGCGGGCCGGCGTTGACCGGGCCTCAGGTCGCGGCGCTCACCGCGCAGGCGGACCCGGCGGCCGGCGTCGCGGTGGTCGTCGACGAGGACGGCAGCGCCGATGGGCGTCGCTCCGCCGCGCGGGCTTTCCATGTACTCGACCCGGCGGTGACCCGGCACCCGGATCGGCCGGGGCCGGTGCTGGCCGTCGCCGCTGGCGGCGAGGACACCTGGCCGCTGGTGGAGGTCGTGGTCACCGCCCGCGTCGACTGGGCCGTCCGCACGTTCACCACCGGGGCGGGCCGGGAGGCCGCCGCGCAGTCGATCCGCGCGATCCTGCACGGTCAGCCGGCCGACGTCGCCGGCCCGTTGGCCGCGTACGCCGCAGGTCGGCTCGGCGTTCCCGTCGACCCGACGCCGGCAGCGCCCCCGCCGGCCGTGACCGAGCAGACCTCCGTCCCGGCACCGGTGCCGGCGGTCCTCGACGGCGCGGCGACCACGACCGGCCCGCCGGTCGGCGCTGTCACCGCCGACCAGCCGACCGCAGCGCCAGAGAAGACGGAGCCCGCAGACGATGAACCGGTACGGGGCGCAAGCCCAGAGGCACTGGCAGACGCACCTACCGAACCGGTACGCGGCGTTGATAGCCGACGGGACGGACCTGAACAGCTTCTTCTCGACTTTGGGGGATCAGGCGCTGCACCAGATCGAGGACCTGACGAGGAAACTCGCCGGCCCGGACCCGACCGGCGAGGGGTACCTCGACAAGCTGGGCCGGCTGAACGAAGCCCGGATGGCGGCCGAGGAACAGGTGCTGCCGGAGCTGATCCTGATCGACCCGGAGACGAACGAGACCAGCCCGCCGACGACGCCGAACCCCTCACCGCAGACGGATCAGGACTGGATCCCGATGGTGGAGGACCCAACCGACCCGCGGTGGCAGGAGATCGCGGAGCAGGAAGCCGCGATGAACGACGACAGCGACCCGCCCGCCCGCAGCTAGACCCCGAACCGGCCGAACCGGGCCCGCCACCGCAGACGCAGCCACCAGCCACGACGCCCGATCCGGACCGGCCGGTGTCGTTCACCCCGAGGGGGCAAGGGGACCTTGCCCCCCGGGGTGAGGTGGCCCGGCTCACCGCGAACCTCGCCGCGCTGCGCACCCTGCGGACGCTCCAGGCCGAGGACCGGCCGGCCACCGCCGAGGAACAGGCGGTGCTGGCCCGCTGGTCGGGGTGGGGTGCGGTGCCGGGGGTGTTCGAGGGTCGCACCGAGCACCGCAACCACGAACGGTTCGCGGCGGCCCGCGAGGAACTGCGGCAGTTGCTCGACGAGCGGGAGTACGCGGCGGCCGAACGCAACACCCTGAACGCGCACTACACCGACGCGGCGTACGTCCGAGCCATCTGGGACGCGGTCTCCGCCCTCGGGTTCGACGGCGGCGACGTGCTGGAACCGGGCTGCGGGCCGGGCACCTTCATCGGCCTGGCGCCGGGCAACGCCCGGATGGTTGGGGTCGAGGTGGAGCCGGTCACCGCCGGGATCGCCGCCGCGCTCTATCCCCACGCCACCATCCGTACCGAGTCGTTCGCGGACACCCGCGCGCCGGCCGCGACGTTCGACCTGACGATCGGCAACGTGCCGTTCGGGGCCTTCGCGCTGGCCGACCGGCGATACAACCCGGGTAAGCACTCGATCCACAACCACTTCCTGATCAAGAGCCTGCACCTGACCCGGCCCGGTGGGCTGGTGGTGGCGCTGACGTCCCGCTACACCATGGACGCCGCGAACCCGGCCGCCCGGCGGGAGATGGCCGCGGTGGCGGACCTGGTGGCCGCCGTGCGGCTGCCGACCGGCGCGCACGAGGACGCCGCCGGCACCAAGGTCGTCACCGACCTGCTGATCCTGCGCCGCCGGGAGCCCGGACAGGATCAGGCGGGGATGGCCTGGGAGCAGACCCGGGAGATCGACGTTCCCGGCGGTGACACCGTCCACGTCAACGAGTTCTTCGCCAACCGGCCCGACCGGGTCCTCGGGGACCTGTCCGTCGGCCGGGGCGCCCACGGCGCGCAGGACCTGGTCGTCACCGGATCCGGCGACACCGCCGCCGACCTGGTCCGGGTCCTGGGTGAGGTGGTCGATGAGGCTCGCCTCGCCGGGTTGACCCTGACTCCTCGCGTCGAGGCCGGTCCGGCCGCGCCGGTCGCGGTCCTGGCTGCCGTCGGCCGCGAAGAGGGCCACATCGAAGCGCTCGACGACGGCACGTTCACCACCGTCATGGCCGGTCAGGTCGTCGAGCACAAGGTGCCCGCCACCCAGGCCGACGAACTGCGGGCGTTGCTGCTGCTGCGCGACACCGTGACGGCGCTGCTGCGCGCGGAGTCGTCGTCGCTGGACGACGGCGACGAGCACCCCGACGGGCCCCCGGCCGGCTCGGCGGCGATCCTGCGGATCCGCCTCAACACCCTCTACGACGCCTACGTCGCGCAGTACGGGTACCTCAACCGCTACGACACCTACACCCGCCGGCAGCGCAACAAGACCACCGGTGAGCTGGAGACGATCCTCGACGAGGAGACCGGCCAGCCGAAGCTGTACCGCAACTACCCCCAGCTCGCCGGATTCCGCGGAATCGACCCGTACGCCGCCACGGTGTTCGCCCTTGAGAACTTCAACGACGACACCCGCACCGCCACCAAGGCGGACATCTTCAGCAAGCGGGTCATCCTGCCCCGGGCGGCCCGCCTGGGTGCCGACAGCCCCGAAGACGCGCTGGCGATCTGCCTCGACGACCACGGCGCGGTGCTCCTGCCGGAGATCGCCCGGCTGCTCGGCGTCGACGAGATCCAGGCCCGGGAAGTCCTCGGTGAGCTGGTCTACGACGATCCCGCCAACGGCCGGCTGGTCGAAGCCGCCGGGTACCTGTCCGACAACGTCCGCGCCAAGCTCGACCAGGCGCTGATCGCCGCCGAGGACGACCCGAGGTTCGAGGTCAACGTCCGCGCGCTGCAACGGGTCCTGCCCCGCGACGTCGGCCCCGGCGAGATCATGGTGTCCTTCGGCGCCCCGTTCATCGACTACCAGGACGTGCAGGCGTTCCTTCAGGAGATCCTGCGCGATCCGCGGCTGAGGGTGACGCACCCCGGCGGATCGGACTGGCAGGTCAAGGGCAGCCGGACCGGGGTCCTCGCCCGGTCGACCTGGGGCACCGCCGGCATGTCCGCTCCGGAACTTGCGCAGCGGCTGCTGACCAAGACCCCGATCCGGGTGTTCTATGAGGTCGAGGAGGGCAAGCGGGCGTTCGACGTGGAGGCGACCGCCGCCGCGCAGGCCAAGGCCGTCGAGCTGGAGGAACGGTTCGAGTCCTGGGTGTGGGAGGAACCGGAGCGGGCCGCCCGGATCGCGGCCACCTACAACCGGATGTTCAACGCCCACGTCCCCCGCAGCTACGTCGGCGTGCGGCGCAGCCTGCCTGGCATCTCGGTGGAGTTCAAGCCCCGCCCGCACCAGATCGAGGCGGTCACCCGGATCGTCAACGAACCCGGGGTGGGCCTGTTCCACTGCGTCGGCGCGGGTAAGACCGCCGTGATGGCGATCGGCGCGATGGAACTCAAGCGCCTCGGGCTGGTCAACAAACCCGCCATCGTCGTCCCGACGCACCTGCTCGAACAGTTCTCCCGGGAGTTCCTCCAGATCTACCCGCAGGCCCGGGTCCTGGCCGCCGGGCAGGACGACACCAGCGCCGCCCGCCGGCAACGGTTCGTGGCCCGCTGCGCCACCGGCAACTGGGACACCGTCATCATGGCCGCGTCGTTCTTCGAGACGCTGCGGCTGTCCGACGACGAGCAGCGCCGCTTCCTCGACGGGGAGCTGAAAGACCTCCGACAGAAGATCGAACGGGCGCACGACCAGGCCGTCGCCAACGGCGAGGACCCGGGCCGCAACGCCGCCGTCAAGCGGCTCCAAGCCTCCCTGCTCCGCACGGAAGAGAAGATCAAGGCGAAGTTCGACAAGCCGACCGACCCCGGCGTGACGTTCGACCAGGCAGGCGTCGACTTCGTGTTCCGCGACGAGTGGCACGACCTGAAGAACGACACGATCGTGTCGAGCATCGCCGACGCCAGCAACGACGGCTCGAACCGGGCGATCGACTTCCGCGCCAAGCTCGACTTCCTGCGCCGCCGCTACGGGCAGCGGGTGGTGTGCGGGGCCACCGCCACCCCGATCGCCAACAGCGTGCGGGAGCTGTACGTCGTCACCCGGCACCTGCGCCCGGACCTGCTCGAATCCACCGGCACCATGGACTTCGACACCTGGGCGTCGGTGTTCGGCAAGGTCGTCACGTCGGTGGAGATCTCACCCACCGGCAGCGGCTTCCAGACCAAGTCCCGGCTGGCGAAGTACACCAACGCCGCCGAGCTGTCGCTGATGCTGCGCACCTTCGGCGACATCCGCACCCCCGACGACCTGCAACTACCCACCCCGCTGCTGACCGTCAACGCCGACGGGCACCGCGCCCCGCACGTCATCTCCATCGACCCCGCGCCCGAGCTGGTCGACTTCATCGCCACCCTCGACGACCGGGTCGAGTGGTGCCGCAACCACCCCCGCGAACGGGAGATCGACAACATCCTGAAGATCTCCGGCGAGGCACGGGCCGCGTCGCTGGACCTGCGGCTACTCGGCATGGCCCAGGACACCCCCGGGAAGATCGACGTGGCGGCCCGCAACATCGCCGAGATCTGGCAGGCACACCGCGACACCCGCTACCTGGCCGACCCGGACGCCACCAACCCGGTCGAGCACCCGACGCCCGGCGCCCTGCAGATCGTGTTCTGCGACCTGGGCACCCCGAAGAAGGACCCAGACCGGTGGACGGCGTATGAGGCGCTGCGCGACCGGCTGGTCGACCTGGGGATGCCCCGCGACGCCGTCAGGTTCATCCATGAGGCCGCCAGTGACAAGGACAAGGCCAACCTGTTCGCCGCCTGCCGCAACGGCGACGTGTCCGTGCTCATCGGCTCGACCGGCCGGATGGGCACCGGCACCAACATCCAGAACCGGGCCGTCGCCCTGCACCACCTCGACTGCCCATGGCGGCCGGCCGACATCACCCAGCGAGACGGCCGCATCATGCGCCAGGGCAACCAGAACGCCGAGGTCAGCATCTACCGGTACGTCGTCACCGGCTCCTTCGACGCCTTCAGCTGGCAGACCGTCGCCCGCAAGGGCGGCTTCATCGACCAGATGATGCGCGGCACCGTCGCCCGAGAGATCGAGGACGTCTCCGACGAAACCCTCCAGGCCCACCAGATCAAGGCCATCGCCACCGGCAACCCGCTGCTCATCGAGAAGGAAGAGTTGGGGATGGAGCTGGCCCGGCTGGAACGGGCCAACCGATCCCACCACAACACCCACGCCGCCCTGGAAAGGCAGATCCGGGAGCTGCACCAGTGGATCGCCGTCGACGAGCGGCGCGTCGACGCACTCGACCAGACGATCGCCCAACGCCAGGACGTACGCGGGGACAAGTTCCGGATGACCGTGGCCGGCCACCACCTCGACAAGCGGCCCGACGCCGGCCGCGCGCTGCAACACGCCCTCACCGCCGCGTCCGCCGGCCTCGGCTCCACCGAGCAACGCGACCGGGTGCCGCTGGCCACGCTGGGAGGCTTCGACGTCACGGCGACGATCTGGAACGGCCGCGACGGAGTCCTGGTCTCCCTGACCGTCAACAACGACTCCGGCATGACCACGCAACTGTCACTGACCGATGCCACCACCGGTGATGCCACCGGCCTGATCCGCCGCCTCGAACACCACCTCGCCTCCCTGGAGACCCGACGCGGCCAGCTCGTCGCCAACATCGCCGGTCAACGGGAAGAGATCGAGCGGGCCCGCGCCCAACTCGGTCAGCCCTTCGCCCGCCACGACGAACTCGTCAGCACCCGCCGCCGGATGCGGGCCGTGTCCGCCGCCGTCGACGCGATCGCCGACCTCGACTCCGTCCCGGTCAGCACCACCACCGCACCGGCCGTACCCGTCACCCTCGACGGCACCTGGATGCCCGACCAGGTACGCGACAGCCTCACCGACGACGAACGCACCTGGCTGAACACCCGCATCGACCGCGTCGCCAACGCCGGCACGGTGCAAGCCGCCGCCCGCGCCCAGGACGACGTCGCCGCATTCGCCGCCACCTTCGACAGGGCACTCAGCACCATGCTCGGCGACCCGAACGAGCCCAACCTGTCCGTAGCGATCTTCCTACGATGCGACGACCCCGACTGGCGCGCAAGGCTGTTCAACGCCGCACGCCAAGCCGTCCACGACACGGTCCGAGCCACCCCGGACCCCACAGCCGGGACGGCCAGCCCCCCGCCCGACCGATCCGACCCAAGCGAAGCACCCCGGATCCTGCTCACCGACGACGAGATCCGCACCCGGGTACTAGCGCTCGCGGCGGCGCCCACCCGCGACGAACGGACCTGGCTCAACCAGGCCACCACCCGCCTCTGCACGAGCCCCGACCTCAACGCCGCCGCTCAAGCCGGCGACATGAGCCGCTTCGCCCAGACCTTCAGCCCGGCCATCACCGCACAGCTGGCCGACGCCCCCGCCCGGCTGGCCGAGCTGGCCGCCGCCGGTGACCACCTGGTCGACGACCTGCGCACCGTCATCCAGCACTACGTCTACGCCAAGACCCGGACGGAACTCGCACCGCCGGCCAACCCCACACCAGCCAGCGCTGCGGCGAAAGCCGCAGCGATGACGGCCATCGCGTTCCCGTCCACCACCGTCGCGTCGACGTCGGCCACGGCGCAGCCCACGGCGCCGGTAGCCCGCCGAGCCTCACCAACGGCTGAGCCCGAGTCCGCCCGGTAGGGGTGCCGGTAAGGAACGTGTCACCAGCCGCAATCGAGGGTGATCGAGCTGGTCAGCAAGGTGAGCGTGTATGGGTTCGGGCCCGGGGCGCCGAGGTCGAGGTGGGATGCGCCATGATCTGCGGCCATGGCGCGATCGCTGGATCTCGATGAGCTGGTCGAGCATTGGACGCTGCTGGACGACGAGCGGGTCCTGATCGCGGGCAAGCGCGGGCCGACGCGGCTCGGGTTCGCGTTGCTGTTGAAGTTCTACATCTGGGTCGGCCGGTTCCCGCGCGGCCGCGGCGAGTTGCCGAACGAGGCAGTGGAGTTCGTGGCCCGGCAGGTCGGTGTCGAGCCGGCCGAGCTTGGACTTTACGAGTGGTCGGGCCGCACGATCGAGTACCACCGGGCGCAGATCCGCAGCCATCTGGGTTTCCGCGAGTGCACGGTGGCTGACGCGGAGCAGCTGACTCGCTGGCTGGCCACTGCGGTGTGTGAGGCCGAGCGGCGCTCGGAGCTGGTGCGCGACGAGTTGCTGGTGCGCTGCCGAACCGAGCGGATTGAGCCGCCGACGGCCGGGCGGATCGACCGGATCGTGCGTTCGGCGCTGCACCAGGCCGAGCAGGCGCTGACCGCCCGGATCGCGGCCCGGCTGCCCGTCGACGTCGCGGGCCGGCTCCGCTCGCTGGTCGCGGTCGACGTCCCGGACGACGACACCGGCGAGGAATCGGTGCTGGTGCTGATCAAGTCGGTGCCGGGCAACGTGAGCCTGGAGTCGATGCTCACCGAGATCCGCAAACTGCGCGCGGCCCGGGCGATCGGCCTGCCGGGCGACCTGTTCGCGGACGTCGCCCCGCGGGTGCTGGCCGGCTGGCGGGCCCGGGCGATGGTGGAGTCCCCGTCGCACCTGCGCGATCATCCTGAGCCGCTGACGTTGACGCTGCTCGCGGCGTTGCTGCACAGCCGGCTGCTGGAGATCACCGACGCCTTGGTCGAGCTGTTGATCTCCACGGTGCACCGGATCGGCGCCCGCGCGGACCGGAAGGTCACCGAGGAGTTGGTCAACGCGTTCAAACGGGTGACCGGCAAGGAGAACCTGCTGTTCGCGATCGCCGAGGCATCGCTCGGCCGGCCCGATGACGCCGTACGCGAGGTGGTCTTCCCGGCGGTGTCGGGCGGCGAGCAGACCCTGCGCGAGCTGGTCCACGAGTTCAAGACCAAGGGGCCGGTGTACCGGCGGACCGTGCAGACCACGCTGAAGGCGTCCTACTCCAACCACTACCGGCGGGGCCTGATCGAGCTGCTCGACGTGCTCGAGTTCCGGTCGAACAACGCTACCTACCGGCCGGTCCTCGACGCCTTGGACCTGATCCGCCGGCACGTCGACGCCCGCACCACCTACTACCCGGCCGGCGAGACCGTGCCCACCCACAAAGGGGTGCTCGGCGACTGGACCACGCTGGTGTTCAAGGACGAGGGCAAGGCCGGGCGGCGGGGGGTGCGGCGCAGCGTGTACGAGATCTGCACCTTCCAGGCGCTGCGCGAGCAGCTGCGGTGCAAGGAGATCTGGGTCGTCAGCGCCGATAAGTGGCGCGACCCCGATCAGGATCTTCCGCACGACTTCGAGGCGCGCCGCGACGCCCACTACGCCGCCCTGCGTAAGCCGCTGGATCCGACGGCGTTCATCGACCAGTTGCGTACGGAGATGCGCGACGAGCTGGCCGCGCTCGACACGAGTCTGCCGAAGCTGGCCTGGTTGCAGATCGCCGACCGGGGCAAGAACGGGCCGATCAAGCTGACCGACTTGGACGCCGCGCCGGAGCCGCAGAACTTGCGCCGGCTCAAGAGCGAGGTCCGTACCCGGTGGGGCACGGTACCGCTGATCGACATGCTCAAGGAGGCGGTCCTCCGTACGGGGCGCCTCGCCGGCGTGACCGGCACCGCTGGCCGCGGGGACCTCGCGGCGGAGGTCCTGGCGGAGCGGCTGCTGCTGGCAATCTATGCGTACGGCACGAACACCGGGATCCGGGCGGTCGCGGGCAACGGGGTGCTCGGGCACGGCGAGGAAGATATCCGCTACGTGCGCCGCCGCTACCTGAGCGCCGAGGTTGCCCGCACGATCGCGACCGAGATCGCGAACGCCACGTTTGCGGCCCGGGCGCAGACCGTCTGGGGCGCGGGCTCTACTGCGGTCGCCTCCGACTCGACGCACTTCGGGGCGTTCGACCAGAACATCTTCACCGAGTGGCACTCCCGCTACGGCGGGCGTGGTGTGCTCATCTACTGGCACGTCGAGCGCAAGAGCATGGCCATCCACTCCCAGCTCATCACCTGCACCGCGTCGGAGGTCGCCGCGATGGTCGAGGGGGCGATGCGGCACGGCACCACGATGGAGGTCGAGGGCAACTACGTCGACTCGCACGGCCAGTCCGAGGTCGGGTTCGGCATCACCCGGCTGCTCGGCTTCGACCTGCTCCCCAGGATCAAGCGGATCAACAAGGTGCGGCTGTACCGGCCGGCCGCTGGCGAACCCGACGCCTACCGCCGGTTGGCGCCGGCGCTGACCAGGCCGATCCGGTGGGACGTCATCGCCGAGCAGTACGACCAGATGATCAAGTACGCGACCGCGATCCGGGCCGGTACCGCCTCGACCGAGGCGATCCTGCGCCGGTTCACCCGCGCCAACGCCCAGCATCCCACCTACCAGGCGATGATCGAGGTCGGCCGGGCCCAGCGCACCGTCTTCGTCGCCCGCTACCTGCGCGATCGGGACCTGCAACGCGAGATCAACGAAGGGCTGAACGTCGTCGAGTCGTGGAACCGGGCCAACAGCGTGATCTTCTACGGTAAGGGCGGTGACATCGCCACCAACCGCCGCGACGAGCAGGAACTGTCCGTGCTGTGCCTGCGCGTGCTGCAAGCAGCCCTCGTCTACGTCAACACGTTGATGGTCCAGGACGTGCTCGCCGACGACGAGTGGGCTGGCGCGTTGACCGACGCCGACCGGCGCGGCCTCACGCCCTTGTTCTGGACCCACGTCGCCCCGTACGGCGAGGTGAAACTTGACATGAGCAGCCGTTTGACGCTTGCCACCGACCAGCGGGGGCGATCGTGACGGCGGGCGTCCGGCGGTGTGGTGTCCGGACGGTGATCCCACCGCTGGCGGTGACGGTCCACAATGGGGTGATGGCGCAAGGTGATCGGATGCGTGGGTGGGCGGTGGTGATCGCCGTCGGGGTGGTGGTCGCGGCGCTGGGGGTGTTCCTGGCTGTCCAGACCCTCGACAGGGCGGACAAGTTCGCCAGTGTGTTCGGGTTGTTCGTCGCGGTGGCTGGTCTGGGCCTGTCCGCGTATGGGGTGTTCGGTGCCCGGCGGGCGGCAGGTGGGCAGTCGGTGGCCGATAGCGTCGTCGGCGGTGGGGTGACCCAGGTCCGTGGGGTCCGCGGCAGCGTGCGTTTCGGCCCGTCGGCACCGGACGTGGGATCGCCGTCCATACCCGCCACGCCGCAGCCGTCGGCTCCTGGGGCGGCGGCCGACGGCGTACCGGCCGGGAATGGGCAGTCGGTGACGCGGTCGTGGACGGCGGGGCCGGTGCGGCAGGTCGATGATGTCGACGGTGACGTGGACATCGACCGGTGAGCCGCCGGTGGTGGCCGCAGCCGGCGGCGGGTCAGATGGTGACCGGCAGTGTGGTCTTCGGGGACATCATCCAGATCTCCCACGTCGACGGGGATGTCACCGTCATCAGCCCGGACCGGCCGCCCTACCGGGTGAGCGCGGCCGACAGCGCCCCGGCGCCGGTGAGTGTGGTCAAGGCCCGGTCGCAGCCGAGCCGCCTGCTGCTGGCCCACCATCAGGTCGTGCCGTTCACCGGCCGCGAGCGGACCCTGGACGCGCTGGCCGAGTGGATACGCGGTGGCGAGCCGGTCGCGGCGCGTCTGGTCCACGGCGCGGGTGGGCAGGGCAAGACCCGTCTCGCGGCCGAGGTCACGGCGCAGTGCGCGGCCGCGGGGTGGGCGGTGTGGAAGGTGACCCATACCCCGACCCCGGTGTCCGGTGCCGTGCCGGTGTCCCGGGCCGAGCTGCCTGGCGGCGCGGTGCTGGCGGTGGTGGACTACGCCGACCGGTGGCCGGCCTCGGCGCTGCTGGCCCTGCTCACCCAGCTCCGAGACCTGCACACGCGGGCCGGCACGCGGGTGCGGGTGCTGATGCTGGCCCGCGCCGACGGCTACTGGTGGCCGGCGGTGGCCAACCGGGCCGAGGGCGACCTCGATGTCGACACCGACCAGATGGCGTTGCCGCCGCTGGCCGCCGACAGCGACGACGACCGGTCGACGCTGTTCACCACCGCGGCGGCGCGGTTCGCCACGGCCATGAACGTCGCGCAGACCGGCTGGCCGGTGCCGGACCTGACCGGGCCCGCCTTCGCGCAGGTCCTGGCCGTGCACATGGCCGCCCTGGCCACCGTCGACGCGATCGGTCACGGCGAGGCCCCACCATCTGTGCGGACGGACGCGGTCTCGGCGTACCTACTGCGCCGGGAACAAGAGTACTGGCACGAGCTGCACGCCCGACCCGACAATCCCGTAAAGAGCCCACCCAGGGTGATGCACCGCGCGGTGGTCACCGCGACCCTGACCGGAACCCAACCCCGACCCGCCGCCCGACACGCCCTCGCCCAGACCGGGTTCGCCGCCGACAGCACCGCTGCGGACCAGATCATCGACGACCACACGACCTGCTACCCACCGACCGACACCCGCACCGTGTTCGAGCCGTTGCACCCCGACCGGCTCGGTGAAGACCTCATCGCCCTGTCCACCCCCGGCCACAGCCACCGCGGCGTCACCAATCTGGAACGCGACTGGACACCCGCCGCGATCACCGACCTGCTCACCACCGGCGGGACACCACCACCGCCATGGACAGCGGCCATGGTCACCACTCTCGTCGAAACCGCACACCGGTGGCCGCACATCGCTACCGACGTGCTGTACCCACTCATCCGCCAGCACCCCACCCTGATGATCACCGCCGGAGGAGCCGCCCTCACCCGCCTGGCCGACATCCCCGACATCGACCCGACCATCCTGGAAACCCTCGAACCCCTCCTCCCCAACGGCCGCCACATCGACCTCGACATCGCCGCCGCTGCCATCACCAACACGCTCACCCACCACCGCCTCACCCACACCACCGACCCCGCCCAACAAGCCCTTCTGCACGCCACCCTGGCATGGCGCCTCTCCAACGCCGGCCGCAGGGAGCAGGCCCTGGCCCCCGCCGAAGAAGCGGTCCGCATCCGGCGCCGGCTGGTCGAGGCCAACCCCGACGCCTACCTGCCCGACCTCGCCGCGTCGTTGAACAACCTCGGCCTCCGCCTGTCGGAGCTGGGCCGCAGGGAGCAGGCCCTGGCCCCCGCCGAAGAAGCCACCGACATCTACCGCCGGCTGGCCGAGGCCAACCCCGACGCCTACCTGCCCAACCTCGCCATGTCGTTGAACAACATCGGCATCCGCCTGTCGGAGCTGGGCCGCAGGGAGCAGGCCCTGGCCCCCGCCGAAGAAGCCACCGACATCCGGCGCCGGCTGGCCGAGGCCAACCCCGACGCCTACCTGCCCAACCTCGCCATGTCGTTGTGGTCGTACGCGTGGGTTTGCGTGAACGGGCAGCACAACTGGCCTGCGGCGCTGGAGTCGATCACCGAGGCGATCGACATCTTCGGGCCGTTGACCGAACAGCTACCGCAGATGTTCGGTGGACGGTTGTTCGCGGCGTACCGGACCCAGGCCGATGTGCTTGCCGGTCTCGGTCGCCTGGACGAGGCGAACGATCTTCGCCGACAGATCGATGAGGCTACTGGCGGGTCTCCGACGTGACGACGTCAATTGCCTTCAGGGAAGGTCCCTTCTGTGAAGGAAACCGTACGATGAGCCGGTGATCGCACCGGAGCAGCCAGCACCACCGATTCCCAGCCCTCGACCGGATCGGCGCAGATTGCCTTCACGAAAGGTTGCACCTCTGCCCATCGGCGGCCTGACCGTCCCGGACTCGATCGAAGACTGGGCCGGCCGCTACCTCGACGCCGCCGTCCGCGGGGTCCGCTCGGCCGAGGTCGCCGACAAGATCGCCCTACACCTGGCCCGGTTCCGCGACCACTTCCACGCCGCCCACGGCCACGACCGGCTCTCCGCCGTCGTCCATCGCGAAGTGGTCGCCTGGCGTACCCACCTCTCCACCGACCGGGACGCCGGCGGGCTCGGCCTGGCCCCAGCGACGGTCAACACCCACCTCGCCTCGCTATCCGGGTTCACCACCTGGGTGTGCACCCACAACCCGGCCGCCCTCCCGCACGGCAACCCGTGCGCGAAGGTCGGCGACCTGCCACTGCCCCCGCTCGAACCCCGCGCCCTGACACCCGGGCAGATCCGCACCCTGAAGAACGTCCTCGACCGGCTACCCCGCTTCCACCAGCACAAAGGCCGACGCCGCAGCACGGCCCGCGAACTGCACGCCCACGCCCGGCCCCTGCGCGACCGCGCGATCGTGCACACCCTGCTCGGCACCGGTCTGCGCCGCGAGGAACTGGTCAACCTCGACCTGGAGCAGATCACCCCGAACACCCCAGAGGCGCTGCGCGCGGCGAAGAAGGCGAAGATCAGCGGCGTTCGCGGCAAGGGCGGCACCAGCCGCACCATGTTCCTCGGCGCCGACGGCCGCACCGCCCTCGCCGACTACCTGGAACACGAACGCCCGGCCGACGCCGACGTGACATCGGCCGCGCTGTTCCTGTCCGCCGCCTCGATCGGCTCCCGCCGCCCCGACGGCCGGCTGTCCCCGCGCTCGATCAATCTGATCTGCGAACAGATCGGCCGCTGGCACGACGCCGAGCACACCGACCCGGCCCGGCACATCAGCCCGCTTCGACCCCACGATCTGCGGCACTCGTTCGCCTTCGCCCTCGCTGAGGCCACCGGCAGCGACGCCTACGAGCTCGAGCGCCGGCTCGGTCACCAGTCCCAGCGCTATATCCACCGCTACACCAACCCGCCCGAGGACATCGCCGCCGGCTACGTCGAGCAGATGTGAACACCGTCGTTTGCGGCTGGTGACACGCTTCTTACCGGCACCCCCGGTAGGGAGAGTCGGCTTGACACGGTCAGAGAAGGCGCTGCCGCGCCGCTTCCGGTCCTCGCGCCGTAGCCGGCGCTGCGGTCCGGGTCGGCTTGCCACCGGCTGCGCGTTACAGGTGCAACCGACGTGAACAGGGGATCCTCCACCGGCGCATAGGCCGGCAGCAGGCCCGCGAGCTGCCAGCGTTCATCCACAAGCCAGTAGACAAATCGCGGTCGACCTCGGCCGGAACTGTCCATGATCCCGCTGGTCGGCACGAGAGGCCGGCTTAGTCAAGTGCCCGTTGGGCCACTACAGTCCGAGAAGGCGAACGGATAGTACAGCCCCAGGTGCAGCTGATCGTGTGGACACACTTTCACAACCCGGGTGATGTGCCTTCCTGGCCGCCTCGGTCTGCAAACCGAAAGACGACGGCACCTGGCTGCAACCAGGTGCCGTCAACAACGAGTAACCCTGCTCACGACCAGATGAAAGACAAGGAGACTCGAATGCCGATGCTACGTCCTGTGGCCCTGCCTGCCCATCGTCCCCCTCGGGAACCGCAGGTGCCGCTCCGCAAGCTCGTACTGCTGGCCATCGCGGTCGGTGTCGGCTTCGGCGCTGATCATCAGCCGGACCTCGCGGTCCCGGTCGTACTCGCGCTGGCCAGCTTCAGCGCGCTGGACCGGTTCGACCGGATGATCAGCTAACCCGGCTCATGCCCCACAGGAGCCATCTGCACTTCGCGGAGAAGATGTACGAACTCCTGCCGGCCGGCATCGCTGTACTCACCGGCCCGGAGGCTCCGCCGACGCGGCCGGCGCGGATACTCGCGCCGGCCGCGTCGGCTGTCCTCCGGTACAACGGGGCCGGCAGACCCTATCGGGTGGGCGAGTCGAGCCCCACCTCCACGGCCGTCACCGCAGGGGCCTGCCCGGCTACGTCACTGCTGGTCTTCGGGGTTGCCACCGCATCACGGGTCGAGACGGGGAACGCCCGAGTGGCCGTCGCCGCCGGGTCAGCGGCCGGAACCACACGGCCGGACTCCGCGCGGGCCGACTGTTCCTGAGCGTTGCCCCGGTCGCGATCCCTGGGCACCGTGCCGAGGTCGATCCGCCCGAGGAGTTGGTCCTGCACCACCCGGCACGCGAACGCCCCTGGTGTCCGGGCCCGGTCCACGAAGCCGGGCACACTTCGTAGGAGCTGCTGCACGTCGTGGCCGGCCTGCTGCGCCTGGTCCAGCGTGTACGCCAGAGCACCCCACGCCTCGCACCCGAGCACCCGGTCGGCCCGCCGCCCAGATGGCCACGCCTTGCGGACCTCAGCGGCCATTCGCTCCTGCCTGTCCCGGACCGCCTCTTCGGTCATCGCCGGCCGGCCCACCCGGTCCGTGGCCTCGCGGACCGCCTGGTCGACGGCGTCGGAAAGCACCTCGATGTCGTCCGGTTCCCGCGCCGGCTCGGGCTTCTCACCCGCCTGGCCGGTCCTCTTGGCGAGCTGGTCGACCACCACCTGCCGGGCCTGTTGCGCCCGGGGGTCGACGTGCTGCCACGTTGACGCGGCACGCCACACCTGGGCGATGTCCTCCGTCCCCGCAGTGCGCCACCACCCCGGCCGCATCGCCGGCCGCCACACCGCCGCATCGGCCTGCTGTGCCGCCCGCGCCTGCGCACGGGCCTGCCGGGCCTGCTCCCCGCTGGCCCGCGCGGCCCGTTGCAGTTGCACGATGCGGACCTCGATCAGCAGCTGGGCCAGTTGGCCGGCGGCCTGGATCGCGGCGGTCATCGCCGCAGTGGCCCGCTGGTGGAACTCGGCCATCTCGTTATCGGGCACTACCTCGTCCTCCTCAACGCGAATCCCGGTCGACGCTCGGATCGACGCGGGGTCGGACCGGGCCCGGCACGGTGCGGGCCGGCCGCTGCGGCAAGCCGTTCTGGGTGGGCACGCGCACCTGGTCGACGGGTGGGGCACTCGACTGGAGCAGGGGCATCAGGTGTGCGGCGGCAGCAGCAGCCGCGCCGGCAGCATGGGCCTGTTGCTCCGCGGCGCGCAGCTCGGCCAGCGCCACGACGAGCCGGGCCGCCTGGACGACCACGGCGAGCAGGACCGCCGCCTCGCCACCGTCGCGGGCGTGTCCGGCGACCAACAGGGCATCCGCCACCCGCCCCAACTCCCGGGCGACCGACGACGACGCGGGCGCTGGCGCCCGACGCGGCGGTGCCGCCGCGCGAGCCAGGGCATCGGCGGCCCGGCTCACCGGGCCACGCCCCGACGGTTCGGTGGCCGCCGCCACCCGAGCGAGCAGCTCGGCGCTGGCCCGCGCCACCGCTGGCCACTGCGGCGAGCCGGGAGCCGCCCCCGCCAGCCGGCCGGCGACGTCCTCCAGCACGGCGGCGGACGAGCGCCACACCGCCATCCGGTCCTCACTGCGCAGGCGCGATTCTGCGGAATCCGCTGCCTTCCACTGCTCAGCGGAAGGTCGCCGCGCCTCGGGCCACCGCTTGCGGACCTGGGGCAGGCTGAGGTCTCCGTCCAGGCTGCGCCCCGCGTACCAGGTCGGCTTGCCCACCCCGGCCGGCCGTAGCGCGACCGCGTACCCGACCACCTGGTTCGGGTCCTCCGCCGCCGTCCGCGCAGCGACGAGCAGCCCCGCTCCCTTCATCCGCCCGACCCACTCGGCTTCGCTGTCCGCCCCGGCCAGGGCCGCCCGAACCTGGCGGCGTAGCAGCTCCCGGTCCGGTGCCTGACCGCTGCGCCGGGCCCGGTCGATCTCCGGCCGGCTCAACTCTGGCCGCGTCGTCGCCCCCGCCCGTCCGGGCGTCCACTTGCCCAACCCAAACTCGTCCTCCAGGAGGTCGGCGACCTGCTGGCTGCGCCGCTTGTCCTGCCGCAGCCACACCGGTGCCCCGTCTTCGGTGGCGAGGGTGACGACCAGGTGCACGTGGTCGTTGCCGTTGGCCGACAGCCCGTGCCGCACCGCGACCCACCGGCAGCCGGCCCGCTCCGCGTCCCCGGTGAAGCCCATCTCGGCGACGAACCGGCCCGCGATGCGGCCCCAGGTCGCGTCGTCGAGCTGCCCTTCCTGGGCTGGCAGGCTCAGCGAGCACTGCCACACGTACTGCTGCACCCCGCGCTCCCCGGCAGCGATCTGTGGCGCTTTCAACCGCGCCCCCAGCTCCCCGAGTGACCATTTGCCACCGCCGTCACGCTTCTTCGGAGCGAGTAGCGCCACATCGTCGTACCCGGCGACCAGGTGCGGGCTGACGTGTTCTTCGGCCTTTCCCGGACCGAACAGGTACTTCAGCAGCCCGTCGACGTCGGTGCCGTACGTGACCTTCGGAATCATCAGCGGCGGCCCGTCTGCGCGGCGGCGATCGCGGTCACCAGCTCGTCGACGCGCGCCGCGACCCGGGCCAGGTACGCCGCCGTCGCGGCCAGATCCCCGGACGGCTCACCGGTGGAGTGCAGCCGAGCCACGGCCTGGTTGAGGTTGTGCGCCGCACCGCGCACCTGCCGATGCGCGCCCATCAGCTCGACCAGCAGTGGACCCGCTTCGCCCCCGCCGCCGCCGGTCGGGGCGGGCACCAGTGGTGCCGTCCCGACCTCGGCCAGGTACGCCGAGGTAGCCATCCGGGCCGCCGCCGCGTTCGCCTCGACCGCCGCCATCTCCGCCTCGGACAACCGCACGGTCACCCGGTGCACGCGCGGATCATCGTCGTTGTGGGCACGCCGTCGGCGCTCGCTCGCACCGAACCGGACCACGCCGACCTGCGCAGGGTCAACCACGTCGACCACCCTCCCGACGAGGGTGACCCGTCGTCTCCTGACCGGCCGCTGCGCGGCCTGACTGACTAAAAGTCAGACTTTTACTCCAACTTGCTTCCCCGCCGAAGGCGGTCGTCCGTGTGCCAACGGTGCGGGGGCGCGGCGACGTACACCACACCCGACGGTGCGCGCGCACCCCCCACGTCGCGGGAGCTGATGACGACACCCGCACGCCACCGAACGTCCAGAACGCGCGCTGCCGCGCGAGGGACCGACGAGCAGCCCTTGGACCTGGCCGACGGCCTCGACAGGCAGGAAACACACCCCCATCGGCAGCTCGTACCGCCGCGAAACCGGTACCGCAACGATCGATCTTGACCGCTAAGCTCAGCGCCCATACCCACCCGACCGCCGTGATCTTGGGGAGGACTCCATGGTCGAGCAGAGCGCTAAAGCCATTCGCAGCGAGACCGAGAGGGCGGCCCTGCGGCTCCTGCGCGAGCGCGCCAACCTGGTCGGCGAGGCCGCGACGGCGCGGCACGAACGCGACCAGCTCGCCGACGCCCTGCGCCAGGCCAATGACCACTACAACGCGCGGTACTCCGCAGCGCTGGCAGGTGGCTGGACGCCCGATGAGCTGACCAAACTCGGCCTGGACGCACCCGACCAGGGCCCGTCGCGTCGCCGCCGGTCGGCACGGTCGACGGCCCTCGAACCCGCCGAGCAGGTCGCGTCGCCCGACCACCCGGATCAACCCTGATCCCCGGACCCTCGACCGTCCGGCGGTCTCCCTGCCTGCGGGCGGGGAGACCGCCGGACGCAGCCCGGTCATGACGCCGGCCCCAGTGGCGCGCCCCGCTGCAGCATGAACGGCACCGGGTCGACCGCGTTGCCGCTGTTGGCATGGAACGGTCCCGGCCGCACCTTGAGGTGCACCTCGAAGTGCAGGTGAGGTCCGCTGCTGCCGCCGCTGCTGCCGACGAACCCGATGACCGCGCCGGCCGTGACCTGCTGACCGATAGCCACCTCGGGACGCCGGATCATGTGGCAGTAGCGGGTGACGGTGTCGCCCGGGTGCCGGATGTCGACGTACCACCCGCAGCCACGCTGACGGGTGTTGCCGTCCCGGTCGCACGTGGTGTACCAGTCGCACTTGACCTGCTCCACCACCCCGGCCGCCGCCGCCCGGATCTCGTCGCCGCGGATGCCGGCCTTGGACAGGTCCACGCCCGCGTGCAGCCGGCCACCCCGCGACCCGAACGGGCTGACGATCTTCGCGCGGACGGGCTGCACCCAACCGCCGGGACCGACGAACACCGGCCCCAGGTCGTCGACCCCGCACGGTGCCGTCGGTGCCCCGCCGCCGATGTCGTCGATGCTCGGCAGCCCAAGAACCTGCGCGGCGAGCTGCTCGGCGTCGTCCTCCCACTTCTGATACGCCTCCGGCAGGCCGGAGCGCTGCACGGCTTGCGCCGCATCGGTCAACCGCATCCGCTCCCAGCCGTCGACCCGCACCAGGGCCTCATAGAACTTCCCGGCCGCGTAGCTGGGCGTCATCCGCTCGCGCACGCTGCCCCAGCCGGGCCGTTGCTGGAACAACCCGACCGAGTCGTGATCGCGGCCCACGCCTTCGTGCGGCAGGGTCAGCGACTCGGGCACGTTGGCGTTGGCCAGGTTGCGCAACGTGGACTCCTGCATCGCGGTCGCCAGCGCGATGACGTAACCGCGCGCCGGCACCTGGCGCTGCCGGCCGACAGCGACGATCGCGGCGGCGTTCGTCGTCTCCGCGCTCCCCCACGATCCGACCCCCGGCACCGGCGAGCCGGACACCAACGGCACCTCGCACCCCGCCGCTTCCGCGCTGGCTTGCCCGAACATCATCAGCGGCAGCCCGACCATGCCACCGCACAGCACCGCGACGACCGCCAACACCGCCACACCAACGGCGATCGGCGCACGGTTCACCGGCTGACCGCCCGACGGAAGTCGGCGTCCACGACAAGCCATCGACCATCCACGCCAGCGAGCCAGACCGTCAGCGTCCCGGCATCCGTGGGCACCTCGAACACCGCCTTGCCGTCCTGCGGCGCGTGCTTGACCACCGGCCGGCCCGTCACCCGCGTGGCCGGCACCCGGGACGGGTCCACCGTGCGCAACGACCGGGCGAAGCTCTCCTCACAGCTCGCCTCCACACCCCGCCACCACGTCGCCGCCGACAGGTCAGATCGCACCCACGCCGCCGCGAACGTCGCCGCCACCGACGCCGCCCGGTCCGCCGCAGGCGCGGGCAGGCTCGGCGCATCGTGGTCGTGGTCGTCCCCACCCGGCGGCTCCACGCTCGACGCCGCCGATCCACCACCGGCCACGGCCGCCGGATACCCCGGGCCGCTGTCCACCGGCGCAGGCGTCTCCCGACTCACTCCGGGCGCGCACCCCGCCATCACGAGCATCACCAACGCCACGCCCGGTACGGTCCTATCGATGTAGGCAGATGCACAGCCTTTCCGTGCCATTCGACGCCTCCCCCGTGCTGCCTTTCGCGTCCTATTGCAGCGAGGGATAACCATAGATCCATTCGGAAACGCAGTGCTACTGTCGGGTACTCGTCGGTGACCTTGACACGCGGGGGAGGCATCGAGTGACGGGGTGTAGCTACGTGCGGTGGTATGGCTGTCGATGAAGACGACCACCGTGGCGAGGACGCGCACCCGTCCAGGCCCCGCTCCCGCACTGCCCTTCGCCGTGATTCCGCCGAATCTGCCCGCGTGGCCACCGGTGTGGTGGGTCGGCTGCCACGGTGGCGCGGGCGTCACCACGCTCGCGCGGCTGACCGGCATCGGGCTGGACTTCGGCAGCCGTGGCTGGCCGCTCGTCACGCCAGCGACGCCACCGGCCCACGTCGTGCTGGTCTGCCGTGCCACGGCATCCGGCACGTGGGCCGCGACCGGCGCCATCGAGCAGTGGCGTCGCCGCTCCGGCATGCCCGGCCCGGTGGCGGTGCTCGGCGTGGTCGCTGTCGCCGCGTCCCCGCGCCGCCCACCGCGCATCGTCACCGACCGGCTGCACCTGCTGCGCGGCTGGGCGCCAGCGGTATGGAATGTCGGCTGGGTCGACGCCCTACTCGCCGCCGACGACCCCCACGACGTCGGCGCATCCCCGGACATCGAGGCACTACGCCACGCGATCCGGCAGAAGATCCACCCACCCCAAGAGAGCCCACGATGACCCTGATCGAACACCTCGACCACCTGCGAACCCACCTCGACCACCTGTTAGCCGCCGCGCCTGACCCCTCGAACGCGCCGGTGCCCGACCCGGGCGGCGGTGCACCCCCACCCGGGGTGGGAGACAAGATCCTCACCGTCCTCAAGTGGGTCGCCTACCTGGCCACCACCGCCTGCGTCGGCGGGGTGCTCTACACCGCCGCGAAGATGGCCATCTCGCACCGCCGCGGTGACGACAGCAACATCTCCCAGCTCGGCTGGGTGTTCGCCGCCTGCATGCTCATCGGCAGCGCGTCCGCGGTGGTCTCCGCGCTGATCTAGGAGGAACCGATGTCGCGCTCAACCCAGGACTTCGCCGACCGTCCGCCCTGGACCCGTCCGGGGTTCATCGCCTCGGCGGTGCTGGCGCTGATCGTCCTCCTCGTCGGGGCCATCATCGCGGTGTCCACGCTCACCGACGACGGCACCGGCACGACCGGAGAGGCACCCTCGGCGAGCCCTCCGTCCGCCGACAGCACCGCGCCGCAGGCCCTGCCGACCGCAGTGCCGACCACCGCCCCGTCTGGCGTGCGATGGGAACTCGTCGGCCAGAACGCGGTGCCCATCAGCGCGTCGGCGGGACCGACCCGCATCAGCGGTGGCACCGCCGCCGGCTACGCACACACCCCCGAGGGCGCGCTGATCGCGGCAGCGCAACTCAGCGTCCGCGCCGGCTACTCGGCCGGCCGCCAGTCGTGGGAACCCACGATCGAGCAGCAGTTCGAGCCGGGCGACGACCGCGACCGGCTCCTGGCGGCGCTCCGCAACGCTGGTGACGCCCCGGCCCAGGCCGGGGAACTCAGCCAGATCGCCGGCTTCAGCTTCCAGTCCTACAGCCCGGACACCGCCGTGATCGGGCTGGCCTTCCGGGCACCGTACGCCGGCACCGCGCGCTACCACATCCTGTCGCTGACGCTGCGCTGGCGTGACGGAGACTGGCGCATGGTCGCCCCACCCGCAGGCGCATGGACGTCGGTAAACCGGGTGACCACCGACCTCGTAGGGGTCGTCGAGTGGGGTGCGCAGTAGTGCCCTGCACCCCGGTCATCGATCCGACGTGCATCCCCGGTCAGATCGTGCAGAACACCGCCGGTCGGTTCCTCGACGAGCTGGCCGACCAGGCGTCACAGGCCGCCGCGAAGATGCTGGAGACGTTGGTCGCCGGGTGGTTGGCCATCCCCAGCCCCGTGGTGTCGCAAGAGTCCGGGGTGATCAAACACCTGCAGGCGTACACCGCCTGGGCAGTCGCTGCGATCGCCGTCGGCTCGGTGCTGTTCTCCGCGACCAAGATGGCCCTGGAACGCGACGGCCGGGAAGCCGGCGCGCTCGGCAAGAACCTCGTCCTGCTGGTCGTGATCGCCGGAGCGGGTGTACCGGCCGTGCGGATACTCACCGAGATCGGCGACGCCTACGCGGACTGGATCCTGTCGGCCTCCGCCAACGGCGACCTCGGCAAGCGGCTGCTCCTGCTCACCCCGGCCGTCGCCAACACCACCGGCCTGCCAGCGCTGGTAGTGATCGGCATCTCGATGATGCTGTTCCTGTCCTCGATGGTGCAGCTCCTACTGCTGCTGGCCCGCAACGCCGGCCTGGTGCTGCTGGCCGGGCTCCTTCCCGTGGCCGCCGCCGTCGGCGGCTCCGTACGCAGCCGCTACCTCACCTGGCTGCTGGCCCTGGTGCTCTACAAGCCGGCCGCAGCGACGATCTACGCGGCGGTGTTCTGGCTCGGCCAGGGTCAGAGCCTGACCGACCTCCTGACCGGCCTGGTCATGTTCGCCATGGCCATCGTGGCGCTACCCGCCCTGATGCGGCTCATCGCCCCGGCCGTGTCCGTGCTGTCCGGCGGCGGTTCCGGCGGCGTGGGCGTCGCTGCCGCGTCCGGAGCCGGACAGGTCGCCTCCGGAGCGGTACGACTCAGCGGAAGCGGTTCCGGTGGTGTCGGAGCTACGGGCAACAACGGCGCGGCCGGCGGCGGACGCCCCGGCGGGGCAGGCCCGACCCCACCGGCACCCCGCCCGGCCGGCGGCGGATCGATGCCAGCCATCGGCGGATCGGGCTCCGCAGGCGCATCGGGAGCCAAAGCGGCGGGAGCAGGTGCCGGATCCGCGAGCGCGGGAGCCGGAGCGTCCGGTGGCGCGGCGGCCGGTGCGGGCGCGGGAGCAGCCGCAGCAGCCGGCCCCATCGGTATCGCCGCTGTCGCGGCCGTCGCCGCCGCCAAGGCCGGCCCGGCAGCGGTACGCAAGGTCGGCGGCACCGCCTCCGGAGCGACCGACGGCGAGGGCTCGTGAGCACCGGAGTGCGGGAGCAGACCCGCGACCAGCGCACCTACGGCAACTGGCGGCTCGGTCGCGGCGCCGGCCTGTTCGGGCTCGGCCCGGTCGGCACCATCGCCGCGTTCCTGGTCATGGTCCTCGCCGCCGCGATGCTGCCCGTGTCCGTGCTGGCCTCCCTGGTCACCGCGACCACCGGACTGCTGGTCCTCGCGCCGCTGGCGATCCGGATCAACGGACGCACCGGATTCCAGGTCATCACCGCCCGCGTCGCCTGGTGGCTGGCCCGGTCCCGCCGCCACCACATCTACGTCTCCGGGGCCGCGTCCCGGGTGGCCGCCGCCCACCAGCTGCCCGGGGTCCTGGCCCGCTCCGAGGTGTACGAGGTGGAGACCGGCCGCTCCGGCGTCGTCGCCGTGGTGGTGGTCCCCCAGAGCCGGCACTACACCGTCACCCTGCGCTGCGCCCCCGAGGGCATGGACCTGGTCGACCAGGGCGTCATCGACGCCCGCGTCGGTCACCTGGCGTCCTGGCTGTCGGCGCTGTCACGCGAGCCGCAGCTCGTGCAGGCCCAGGTGACCGTCGAGACCACCCCGGACCCGGGCACCCGGCTCGCCGCCGAGGTGGCCGCCACCAGCCAACCGGACGCGCCAGCGCTGGCGTTGCAGGTCCTCGACGACGTCGTGCAGTCCTACCCGGCCGGGTCGGCGACCGTGGACACCCGGGTGTCGCTGACCTACACCGCGCCGCCCGGCCGGTCGATGTCCCACGAGGACGTGTGCCGCGAGGTCGCCGCCCGGCTGCCGCACCTGCACGCCGGGCTCACCGGCGCGACCGGCGCGGGCATCACGCCGATGTCCGCCCGAGGGCTCGCCGGAGTGGTGCGCGCCGCGTACGACCCGGCCGCCGCCCTGGACCTCGCCCGCGACCCCCGGCTGACCCCCGACTGGACCCAGGCCGGGCCGGTGGCCACCCGGGAGAGCTGGGACTCCTACCGCCACGACTCCGGGGTGTCGCGCACCTGGTGCCTGGTGGAGGCCCCGCGCGGGGTGGTGTACAGCCGGCTGTTCTCCCGGCTCACCGAACCGGACCCGCAACTGCTGCGCAAGCGCGTCACCATGATCTACCGGCCGTACTCCCCCGGCGAGGCAGCCCGGCTGGTCGAGTCCGACAAACGCGACGCCCGGTTCCTGGCCAGCAAGAAGCACCGCGCCAGCGCCCGGGACCTCACCGACCTGGCCGCCGCCGAACAGGCCGCCGAGGAAGAGGCCACCGGCGCGGGAGTCGTCCGGTTCACCGTGCTGGTCACCGCCACCGTCGCCGACGACAAGCACCTCGATGAGGCCACCGGCATCATCCGGGCCCGCGCCGGTGAAGCCCGCCTGGCGCTACGTCCGATGTACGGCTGCCAGGCCGCCGGGTTCGCCGCCAGCCTGCCCGCCGGAGTGGTCCTGCCCACCCACGCCACCATCCCCTTCTAGGACGTGCCGGCATGACCATCAGCACCCGCGACGCCACCCCACCCCCGCCGCGTCGACCAGCCGGCCGCCGACCCGGCCGGCTCGGCCACAGCGGGCCCGGCGGCGGCGCCTGGTCCTACATCGAGCCACCGACGGAGTACCGGGGCACCACCGTGCAGGTGTGCGGCCTGTTCCCCTTCGGCACCGGCGCGTCGACGCCGATGATCGGCGTACCGATCGGCCGGCACCTCTACACCGGCAGCGCGGTGTGCTTCGACCCCATCTCCTGGTACACCCGTGCCCGCCTGATCAACAACCCGTCGGTGTGGATCGAGGGCGAGCCCGGCATGGGCAAGTCCACGGCCGTGCGGCGGATGGTCCTCGGCCTCACCGCCCAGGGCGTCACGCCGCTGATCCTCGGTGACCTCAAGCCCGACTACGCCGAGCTGGTCCGTGCCCTGGGCGGGCAGGTGCTGCGCGTCGGGCCCGGCCTGGACCGGATCAACCCCCTCGACGCCGGCCCGTGGCGGCAGGTCCTCGACCGCGTCGACGAGCGCACCGCCGCGGTGGTGCGCTCCGCCGTCACCGACCGGCGGCTGAACATGCTGGTCGCCCTGGCCACCCTGGTCCGGCGCGGACCCGTCAGCTCGGATGAGACCACCGTGCTGTCCGCCGCGCTGCGCTACCTCGCCGACCGCGAGACCGACCTCCCGCCGGTGCTCTCCGACGTCCTGCGCGTTATCCGCGATGCCCCACCGGAGGTCCGCGCGGTCACCCTCTGGCAGGAAGAGCAGGACCTGCACCGCTTCCGCGACGAGACCAACGGACTACGCCGCACTCTGCTGGCGCTGCTGCACGGCCCCCTCGGCGACACCTTCGAGGGGCAGACCACCACCGCGATCCGCCTCGACACCCCCGCCGTGTGCGTCGACATCTCCAGCATCGACGACACCGACGAGCTGCGCACCGCCGCGACCCTGCTATCCACCTGGAGTTATGGCTTCGCCCAGGTCGAGGCGGCGCACCTGATGGCCGACCTCGGCCTCGCTCCCGCCCGCACGTTCTTCACCGTCCTGGACGAGCTGTGGCGGGCGCTGCGCGTCGGGCACGGCCTGGTCGACCGCGCCGACGGCCTCACCCGCTTGAACAGACAGAAAGGGACGGGCACGGCGTTCATCACCCACTCGCTGGCCGACCTGGAAGCCCTGCCCACCGCCCACGACCGGGCCAAGGCGCGCGGGTTCGCCGAGCGGTCGGCGGTGCTGATGATCGGCCCCTGCTCGGAGCAGGAGCTGGACGCCGTCTCCCGGGTCCGGCCGCTGTCGCAGGCCGAACGGCGGGAGGTGCTGTCCTGGTCGGCGCCGCCGTCCTGGACGGCCACCGAGGGCAGCGAGACCGTCGGCCGGGGCAACTTCCTCATCAAGGTCGGCTCCCGACCGGGCATCCCCGTGCACCTGGAACCCACCGAGACGGAGAAGCAGCTCGGCAACACCGACTTCCGCTGGACGATGGCGTGAGCCGCCCGGCCGGGCCGCGCGGCGGCCACGACGACGCCGGCCTCATCGCGGGCGGCATCGCCGCCCTGGCCCTGGTCCTGGCCGTCGGGGCATGGCTGCCGGTCCTGCTCACCCGGCCACCCGGCTACACCGCAGGCGGCCCGATCCGGGTGGCCACGGCGGTGCTGCGCGGCGAGATCGTCTGGACCACCGCCTGCACGCTCGTCGTGGTCGCCGAGGTCGCCGTCCTGGCGCTGCTGACCACCGCGGCGGTGACGGCCTGGCGGTGGTCACGCCGGCGTCGTACCCGGGTCGACTCCGCCGCCCGCCGGATGGCCACCCGCAAGGACCTCGCCCACCTCGGCCCCCAGGGCGTCGCCGACAGCGGCCGGCGGCTACGGCCGAGCCTCGCCGATGTCGACCGGCCCGACCCCGACCAGCTCGGCGTGCTCATCGCCCACACCGTGGCCGGCGGGATGCCGCTGCGGCAGTCCTGGGAGGACATGGCCGTCGACATCTGGGGCCCCCGCACCGGCAAGACCACTTGCCGGGCGATCCCCGCCATCGTCGCCGCCCCCGGACCCACCCTGGTCACCAGCGTCAAGGGCGACATCGTCGACGCCACCCGCGAGGTCCGCGCCGCCCGGGGCACCGTGTGGGCGTTCGACCCGCAGCACATCCTCGGCACCGACCAGGGCATGTGGTGGAACCCGCTGCGCGCCGTGGCCACCATCACCGACGCCCGCCGCCTCGCCGAGCACTTCGCCTCCGCCGAACGCGAACCCGGCGTCAGCCGCGACGCCTTCTTCGACCCGTCCAGCGAGGAACTGGTGGCGAACCTGCTGCTGGCCGCCGCGTGCTCCGGACGGGACATCCTCGCCGCGTACCGGTGGGCGGTCAGCCCCCGCGACGACGAACCGGCGATGCTGCTGCGCGAGCACGGCTTCGCGCTGCCCGGCGACGCGGTGGCCGGCGTGGTCAACATGCCCGACAAGACCCGCGGCGGCATCTACGCCGGCGCCCAGAAGATGCTCATGTGCCTCACCGAACCGGCCGTCACCGCCTGGGTCACCCCACCCACCCGGGGCGGGGTACGCGAATTCGACCCGGCCGCGTTCGTGACGTCCACCGACGTGCTGTACCTGCTCTCCCAGGGCGGCCCCGGCTCCCCCGCCCCCCTGGTCGCCGCCCTCACCGACACCGTCCTGCGCGCCGGAGAGCTACGCGCCCGCGCCTCGACCGGCCGCCGCCTCGACCCACCGCTGCTGAGCATCCTCGACGAAGCCGCGAATATCTGCCGCCTACGCCAGTTGCCCTCGCTGTACTCGTACTACGGCTCCCACGGCCTGCCGATCATCACGATCCTCCAGTCCTACCCCCAGGGCGTCGACGTATGGGGCCGCGAGGGCATGCGCAAACTCTGGTCCGCCGCGAACGTCCGCACCTACGGCGGCGGCGTCGCCGACCCGGACTGGTTGGAGGAACTGTCGAAGCTGATCGGGGAGCACGACGTGACGACCAGGTCGACCAGTACCAGCGGGTCCGGGTGGGGCCAGCGGTCGGTGTCCCACGCCACCCGCCGTCAACGCATCCTCGACGTCGCCGACCTGCACGCCCTGCCACGCGGCCGGATGGTCGTCTACGCCTCCGGGGCCCCACCGGCCCTCGCCCGCACCGCCCCCTGGCAGGACGGACCGCACGCCGCCGCGATCCGCGCCTCCATCGCCCGCTGGGACCCCGACAACCGCACCGACTGGACCCTGTCCCCCGACACCCCGCCGGAGCCCATCTCATGACCACCCCGACGTCCGGACCGGCCACCGACCCGGTCGCCGACCTGAGCACCCTGCTCGACCAGCTCACCGGGACACCCGACGCGCCCGCCGCCCCCGACGACCAAGACGCACCGCAGCCGGTCTTCCGCGACGTCGACCAGTTCGTCACCGGGTACCTCGCACAGGTCGTCGAGCGGCGGGTCGCCTCCGGACCCACCCCCGGCATCAACTGGTGCCCCCGCTGGTGGGCGCACCCCGAGGCGCTGTCCCGCCTCTACGCTCTGTGGCGAGCCTGGGAGACGCTGCGGGTCAACGACCCGCACACCGGCATGAGCATCTGGTGGCGCGACCACCTCGACCCCCACCTAGCCGCCCTGACCGGCGACCTCGGACCGTTCGCCCGCTGCGGCACCCGACACCGCGACCCCGAGGCCCTGCCCGTCGAGCCCGCGCCAGCCGAGGTGCTGGCGCAGCTCCCCGACGCATAGCAGGCAGTCGGACTGTCCCCCATCCCGACAAGCACACCGAACCCCGAGCGCTTCTGGTGGAGCCTTCCACCCAGGGGTGCTCGCTCAACTGTCCAACGGCGGCGATCGTTGATTCCACCGAATCACGATGGGGCCAGATCGCCCCTCAGAAGGAGAGCGGTCGCAGTGATCAGCAACTCGCCGGTAGTCCTCGACTCCAACGGCCACGTCAGCGCAATCGTGCACTGGCCGCATCGCCGCAGTGGCCAAGCCCACTGCTTGATACGCCTCTACCCACTCGCCGGTCGGGTCGTAGCAGTAGCGTCTGAGATCCGCTCCAACGACGACCGCCACGGCATCGCCGACGACATGGCCGGCGTCGCCGCCAAGGCGCTGGACCTGGCCCAAGAGCACGTCAACGCCGAGCCAGCCAACATCATCTGGCTGGCCCACCACGGTGCCTTCTCGTACCACGACGCGTTCGACCCAGATACCTTCACCCTCATCCCGCTGACCTGGGACGGGCAGCGCTACCAGGACAATCTCGAAACTCACCGGCTGCTGACCGAGCAGCAGGTGCACGACCTCCTCGACGGCCGCAGCCTGGAACCGGTGCCGAGGGCACTCGCCAGCCTCGGCTGGCCCTACTGAGGCCGGCGCGATGAACGCCGAGGCGAACAATCACATCTCCGGCAGGGAGATCCTGCGTACCGTCCACGGCCTGTATGCCGACTACCGCGAACCCATGGCTGCCCGCGGCAAGACAGCAACGATCATCCGGGTTGAAGCCGCAGGCCACGACCCGGTGGACTGGCAGGCCCGCGCCAACGCCTCACGAATCTCCGCTGAGCAGAAGGTCGCCAACTTCACCCGAATCGGACTGCACGCCGACCACCTGGTGCTGCCCGCCCACGTGACCCCAGCGCAGTTCGCGGCTGCCATCGAACGCGCCAACGCCGATCCCGCAGTCACCGCCATCATCGTTCAACAGCCGGTCCCTGCCCGGCTGCGTCAGTTCGTGCAGGACATCGCCCCGCAGAAGGACATCGACGCGCTGACCGAGGGGTCTGAACAGCAGGTGTGTGCAACCGCCGAAGGGATCTGGCGAGTAGTACAACCCTTCACCCACGACACACCAAACATCGCGGTGGTGGGAGCTCGTGGCTTCGTCGGACGCGGTGTTGTCACCCGCCTCACCGAGCACGGCCACGAACCGCTCCAACTCGACCTCGGCGACGACCTGAACTCAGTACGCGACGTCGACATCGTCATCTCCGTCACCGGTAGCCCCGGTCTCCTCGGTCCACAACACGTCCGCCCGCACCACCGGCTGGTGGTGGACTCCGGCTTTGTCCCGTCACCCGACGGCGGGGTAGCCGGCGACATCTCCCCCGAGGCCAAGGGCATCCCGCAGAACATCACCCCGGTACCCGGCGGAATCGGCCCTGTCGAGATGGCTGTCCTGGTCGAGCGGGTGATCCGCCAGGAGCTGCACGCCGACCTGGCACCCTGGCAGTACCCAGGGCGTCCGTACCAGGCGCGCACCAGCAGCCCCGCCACCACTGCGAGAGCTGCAGCTCTCGCTTTCCCGAAGCCGACTCGTGCACCTCGCCAGGCCGCGCCGCAGACTGCGGACCAGCCGATCCACCAACGCGGCGGCCCCGCGCGCGGCAACAGCCAAGGTCATGAACGATGAACGCGTCAGCCGTCACCGATCCAGCAACTTTGAACGCCGTCGACATCGCGGATCTGGTCAACAGCAGGCAGCTCTGCCCCACCGCCGTCGTCGAAGCCGCCTTGACGCGCATCGCGGCCTTCGACGACGACCTGCGAGCGTTCCGCGAGGTCTGGCCGGACCGAGCACGCCAAGCCGCGTACGAGCTGCGACGCAGCATCGACGGTGGTGCCCGCCTGCCGCTCGCGGGGGTTCCGCTGGGCATCAAAGCCACCGAGGGCACTGACTCTCCACAGGCCCGGCGGCTCCTCGCTGCCGGATGCATCCCGATCGGCACCACCGCAGTCCCCCGCGGCACCACCTGGCAGACGTGGGGGTACACCGACCGCGGTCCCACCACCAACCCATGGCGGGCAGACCGCACCCCCGGCGGGTCATCCGCCGGATCTGCAGCCGCAGTAGCGGCAGGCCTCGTACCCCTGGCAACTGGGAACGACGGCGCTGGCTCGATACGGATCCCGGCCGCCTGGTGCGGCGTTGTCGGCGTCAAGGTGAGCAGAGGTCTACTCCACTCCGCGAACCAGCTCAACGTGCCTGGCCCACTGGCCCGGACCGTCGCTGACGCTACGGCCTACCTCGATGCCATGCTGGGCACGCACCTCGCCACCGACATCACGGATCCGCTCCGAGGACGGCCTATCCGGGCGGTGTGGTCAAGCACTCTGGGCTACGCCGACGTCGACCAGCACGTGACGGAGCCTGCCCGGGCCGCGGCCGACCGACTCGCCGCTGGCGGACTGCTCCAGTGGGTCGAGCACGACCTGGTCCTCGACGACCCAACACCCGCTTGGCGAACGCTCCGAACGGAATTGCCCACGGATCGAGCCGCCGCAGAGACCCTGCGCACTCACAACGATCGCCGGCTAGCTGCTCTGTTCGCCACCGCTGATGTGCTGCTTACACCCACAACTCCCTACGCTGCTCACGACCACGATGGACCCGGTGAGCGTATGAATGTCGCGTTGACCTGGGCCTTCAACGTGAGCGGGCATCCGGCCGCGAGCGTTCCCGCTGGCTTCGCCCCCGACGGCACACCTGTTGGCCTCCAGGTCGTCGCCGACCATCACCGCGAAGACCTACTCGTGCGTGCAGCAGCCGCTCTGCATCTTCTGCAACCGTGGCCCAGCCCGACGTTCCCGCTACAACCAAAGGGATCGAGCGATTCGCCGCCAATGTCGGCTGCAGCTGGTCACGCCGCGATGGCGGTCGGGACAACGATCACCGACAGGTACCCACCTCCTCGGGCTACGCGGTTCGCCTGACGGCGCCTGTAGACCAACTTGGCCCGGCGCAGAGCGTAATCGCTGCCGCGCCGGCCCAGCACGGAAGCGCCTTCCCACATCAAACGCTGACACCGGTCGCCGACGCCGAAGACCCTTAGAGGGTGATGTACCGGGGGTAACGAGTGGAGCAGCACGGTGCCGCATGTCTGCTGACCTCCTCGGGGCCACAGGAGATCGCACTACGGTCGCCAGTCGGCAGAGGGGCACTCGGGCACTCGGCTACACCAGCCTTGCGACATCAACGTTACGTGCAACAGCGAAACTCTTACGTGCACTTGCGGCATCCTTACGTGCATGTCTACAGTGTTCATGAGTAGGCGCCGGATCGATAGGAGATGACATGACGACGTACAACGATGCCCCCATAGAGCACGCCGACATTCTGATCGCCATGGAGGCAGCGGCACGCGAGGCCGCCGCCATCGGTGGCCGGATCTTTCCGTGCACCGTCTTCAAGCAGGGCGAACGCACGATGGTCTCTACTGCCTTCCCCAACACCTTTATCAACCGCCAGGTGGTATCCGACTCAGCAGTCAAGGGCAGCAGCCCCAGGCAAAGCCTCAACCGTCCGCTCATACCCGACCACGCCAAGTCGATCAAGGAGTACGTCATCGCCAACCGCGACGACTACATCCTGCCGCCGGTCACCCTGAACGTAGACACCTACCCGTCACTCCACGTACAGAAGAGCTCTGGAGCGCCCACGCGGCTCGGTTACCTGGTAGTACACGACGGCACGCGCTTCTATGTCACGGACGGGCAGCACCGCCTAGCCGCTCTCGCCGGCTATCCCTCCGGACGATCCCAAGCTCCCGGCGCCCTCGATGAGGTACCCGACCTAGGTAATGACGCCATGGCTGTACTGATCGTCATCGAGACGGACCGCACCCGCATCCAGCAGGACTTCGCTGATGCGGCGCAGACCAAGCAGATCCCGCCGAGTCTGCTCGCCGTCTACAACACCCGCGAGCCGGTCAACAAGGTGCTCGCAGCGATCACGTCCAAGTCGAAGCTGCTTCATGAGCGCGTCGATGAGACTTCCAAGACGCTGCCGAAGCTGTCACAGCATGTCTTCCTGCTCAACCAGGTCCGCGGTCTCGTGAAGGAGTTGCTCTTCGGTGACTACGCCATGGCCGAGGACAGCTTGACCCGGCAGGCCGCGCAGCGTCTGAGCACGCCCAAACAGCAAGACGAGTTCGTTGACGAGGCGCTGCTGCTGCTCGACACGTTGACCGAGCACATGGAGCCGTGGTCGACGATCGTGACGCTGCCGCGTAGCGGTGGCGTCGCACAGCAGATCCCTGACTTCCGGGCCAAGTACATCAACATGACCGCGACCGGGCTCAACATCATCGGCCGGATGGGCTACGAAATCAACAAGGAGCCTTCGGAGGCCGTGCGTCGTCAGCGCTATGTTGACCTCGCCACTCAGATCGACTGGAGGCGCAACGCACCGATCTGGTCCAACAACATCATCTCCAGCGACAACAAGATCTCCACCCAGCGCGGCCCAGTCAACGCTGCCGCCAGCGCGGTGAAGGCGGTCCTCGGGCTCTGACGTCGTCAGCAACCCCGACGGCGCCAGCTCGAACACCCGTCCGGTGGTCGAGCAGGCGCCGAGTGGTGCAGGGCCGAGTGAATTCTTGTCCATCTCTGCGGGGGGTAGC
>NZ_JBMDWU010000444.1:0-3722 GCF_048594385.1 Micromonospora sp.
CGGGATGTCCTCGGTGGTCGCCTCCGAACACGACATCCTCGACGGCATCGCCTGGAGTCAGCAACCCGTCTGACCCCTGACCAACACCCTCCCCCCGGCCCTCTCTCCTCCCAGCCCTCTCCCCGCCCTCGCCCGCTCGACGTCGAGCCCGGTGATCAAGAGGTTTGCGTCAGAAAACCCCGTCGGGGATGACGCAAACTTCTTGATCACCGGGGCAAGGGTGTGGTGATCAAGAGGTTTGCGCCGAAAACTTGGGCGGGGATGACTCGAACCTCTTGATCACCGGAGCCGGAGCCGGAGCCGGAGCTGAGGCCGGAGCGGGAGCAGGGGGCAGGGTGAGGCGGGAGTTCGGGCCTGGTATCGCGTTGTTGACGGTAGTGCGCATTGCGCAGTAGTGTGTGATGCGTGGACACCACACAACTGCTCAAGGGTGTGCTCGACCTGGCCGTGCTCGCCGTGCTGCGGGATTCCGACGGCTACGGCTACGACATCCTGCGCCGGCTGCGCGAGGCCGGGCTGGAGGAGGTCGGCGACGCCTCGGTCTACGGCACCCTGCGCCGGCTCTTCGCCGCCGGCCTGCTCACCACCTACGTCGTGCCGAGCGAGGCAGGCCCGCACCGCAAGTACTACGCGCTCAACGTCGCCGGCCGTGACCAGCTCACCCGCTCCGGCAAGACCTGGCGCGCGTTCGCCACGACGATGGACCAGCTGCTCGACGATCGGGGGATGGCGGCATGACCGTCACTGGGCAGGAGATAACGGACTACGTCGAGCGGGTGCGGGCGGCACTGGCCGACCTGCCACCGCAGGTCCGCGAGGAGCTGACGGAAGACCTCCCGGAACACCTCGCCGAGGTCGCCGCCGAGGCCGACGGTTCGCTGGTCGACCGCCTCGGCACCCCCGAGGCGTACGCGGCGGAGCTGCGCGCCGCCGCCGGGGCGGGTGACCCGGCGGCCGGCCGGCGGGTGCTGGAACGGCGGATCGCCGCCGTGCTGGGGCGGGCCCGGGCCCGGATCGACCGGCTCGACAGCCGGTTCGGCCCCGTGTTCGGCCACGCCACGGCGGGGGAGTTCCTGCGGCTGTTGCGCCCGGCGTGGTGGGTGGCCCGCGCCTATCTGGCCGCGATGCTGCTCACCGGGATCAGCACCGACGGCCCGCTCGGCCTGCTGCCCCGGCTCGACGGCAACGAGTTCGTCGGCCTGCTGATGTTCGCCGGCCTGCTCTACGGCTCCGTCTGGTTGGGTCGGCGCACCCCTGAGCTGCGGTCCTGGCGGCGTTGGGCGTTGCACGCCAGTTCGGTGGTGCTGGCGATGTTCGCGATCGGCGCGGTGGCGAACGTGGACGACCACGCCCGTTCCGGTTACGAGTACGGCTACGAGTCGACCTCGGTGGACAACCCGTACAACGAGGTGCAGGACGTCTACGTCTACGACAGCGAGGGGCGGTTGGTGGAGAACGCCCGGCTCTTCGACCAGAACGGCACCCCGATCCGGCTGGGCTGGCCGGCCTGCGACGATCCCGCCCTGCCCGACGTCAACCCGGTGCAGCGCGGCTACCCGTACTGCCCGCAGCAGGCGCCGTTCCGGCCGCGTCCGCCGGCCGTCGCCCCGCTCCCGCCCGGGTCCGGCGTGGACCCCGGCGGGTCTCCCTCGCCGTCGCCGACCGCACCGGGTACCCCTCTGCCGACGGCCACCGCACCGAGCACCCCGGTGCCCACCGGATCCGTGCCGGTCGCGTCGCCCTCGGTGTCCGGGCCGGCGGGGGCACCCCTGCCCACCGTCACCGGTTGACCTGTCGTTCCTGGGAAATAGCTGAACGGACGATGGGGGCGGGGCAGCACGCGCTGATCTTCGTCGCTACGTTGTCGTCTGCTCATTCACCCCTCGGAAGGAAATTCAGTGTCAGAGCAGGTCGCATCGTCCCCCGCGCCGCAGGCAGAGCAGGTGGGCCAGCCCGAACCGGTGAACCCGGCCACCGCCGCGCAGCCGGAGGAGCCGAAGGGTGGCGGCGCGAAGAAGGCGCTCGGCATCATCGGCGCGATCGTCGCCTTCCTGGTGATCGCGGCGCTGAAGTTCGGCGTCGCCAGCGCCATCGGCAACTTCCTCAACCCCGACGAGACGGCCGAGGCGAAGGCCGGCGACTGCATCGCCGAGCTGCCGGAGGTGACCGGCACGCAGGAGAAGTCGGTCAGCGACGCCAAGGTGGTGAAGTGCACCTCGACCGAGGCCGTCTACAACGTGGTCGGCCGGGTCGAGGAGCAGACCGAGGCGCAGGCCAAGACCGGCAAGGCGTGCGAGCAGTACATCAAGGAGGGTGAGGACGGCTACGTCTTCTACAACATCGCCCCGGGCGGCAAGGGCTACCTGCTCTGCCTGACCAAGATGGCCTGACCGGCAGGGCCTGACGGCCCGGTACGACGATCCGCCGACGGCGGCGCGGGAATCCCGCGCCGCCGTCGGCGTGTTGCACTCCACCGTTTGGTGAACGGGAGGTATATGCCACTGTTCCGGCATCTTCCCGGCACGCGTACGGCGTGGCAGGCTACCGACACGTAGGAACGCCCTGCGACCAGCCAACGATGACTGACCGACAGGAGGACGGGCCGATGGGCGAGATGGTGCGTTACCGCCGCGACGCGGGGACCGGCGAGGGGTATCTCGCGATACCGTCCAGCGGCACGGCCAGCCCGGCGGTCATCGTCATCCAGGACTGGTGGGGCCTCGTCCCGCACATTCGTTCGGTGGTGGACCGGTTCGCCGACGCCGGCTTCGTCGCGCTGGCCCCCGACTTCCGGCACGGCCAGCCCGCCAGCAAGCCGAGCGAGCCCCGGCAGATGCTCAACAGCGTCCAGATGGACGAGGCGGCGGCCGACATCGCCGTGGCGGCGGAATACCTCGCCGGTCGGGCCGAGGTGACCGGCAAGGTGGGCTGCGCCGGCTTCTGCGCCGGGGCCAGCCTGGCGTTGTGGGCGGCCACCCGGGCCGAGCGGATCGTCGCCACCGCCGCCTTCTACCCCCGGCTGCCGTGGGACGGGATGCCCACCGAGTGGACCGACTACGCGGGCAAGGCGGCCGTCGTGCACTGCTCCGAGGCCGACGGCCTGTCCGCCGCCGACGGCGTACAGACCGTGCGCCGGGCCGTGGAGAACGCCGGCGGCACCTGCCAGACGTACGACTACCCGGGCACCGCGCACGCGTTCTTCAACGAGGACCGGCCGGAGAACTTCGACCAGCGGGCCGCCGCCACCGCCTGGGCCCGTACCCTCGAACTCTTCCGGGCCAAGCTTGGCTGAGTCCCGTACCCCCGCCGAGGTGGTCGCCCGCGCCGCGCGGGCGACCGACCTGGCCGACCTCGACGCGGCGGTCAGCGACTGTTTCGCCTGCCCGCGCCTGGTCGACTGGCGGGAGGAGGTCGCCCGGACCAAGCGGGCCGCGTTCCGCGACCAGGACTACTGGGGCCGCCCGGTGCCCGGCTTCGGCGCCCCGGACAACCGCACCGGGCGCGGCGGCGCGGGCCCGCCGGCCACCCCGCCCGGCCCGGTGTCCGAACCCCGGATCGGGATCCTCGGCCTGGCCCCGGCCGCGCCCGGCGGCAACCGGTCCCGCCGGGGCTTCACCCGTGACCGCTCCGGCCACGTGCTCTTCGCCGCCCAGCACCGGGCGGGGCTGGCCCACCAGCCGACAAGCCTCGCCGCCGACCACGGCCGCGCCCGCACCGGCGTC
>NZ_JBMDWU010000445.1:0-14870 GCF_048594385.1 Micromonospora sp.
GCTCGCCACCGTGCTCGGGCTGAGCCTCGCGCTGCGCTCCGGCGCCGCCCCCGCCTGCGCCGCCCCGCCGGTCGCGCTGGCCGGTGCCGGGCCGGTGGCCGCCGGGCGGCTGCCGCTGGCGGCCCCACCCACCGGGAGCACGGTCCACAAGGGAAAAGCCACCTTCTACGACTCGAAGGGGGCCGGCGGGAACTGCTCCTACCCCTCCGCCCCGGCCGACCGGATGTACGTGGCGCTCGGCCCCACCGAGTACAGCGCCGGCGCGGCCTGCGGCGGCCACCTCGACGTCACCGGCCCCCGGGGCACCGTCCGGGTCCTGATCATGGACCAGTGCCCGGAGTGCGCCCCCGGGCACGTCGACCTCTCCCGCGAGGCGTTCGCCCGGATCGCCGACCCCGTACAGGGCATCGTCAACGTCAGCTACCGCGCGGCGGTCGACCCGCCGCTGTCCGGCCCACTCACCTTCCGGATCAAGGAGGGCGCGTCGCAGTACTGGTTCGCCGTGCTGGTCGCCGGGCACGGCAACCCGCTGCGCGCCGTCGAGGTACGCCAGGGCTCCGGTGCCTGGCGTACCGCCGTCCGGCAGGACTACAACTACTGGCAGATCGACTCCGGAGCCGGGCCCGGCCCGTACGCCGTCCGGGTCACCGACGTGTACGGCCACCGCGTCACCGCCAGCGGCGTCACCATGTCCCCCGGCCGGGTCCAGCGCAGCACCGTGAAGATGTACGG
Source organism: Micromonospora sp. (assembly GCF_048594385.1). Taxonomy (NCBI): domain Bacteria; kingdom Bacillati; phylum Actinomycetota; class Actinomycetes; order Micromonosporales; family Micromonosporaceae; genus Micromonospora; species Micromonospora sp. The sequence continues at coordinate 733 of NZ_JBMDWU010000445.1, forward strand.
CGGCAGCGCCCCCGCCGCACGGAAGAACCCGACCAGCCGGCCGTCCTCCCCGAGCCCCACCGCCAGCCCGACCCGGGCCACCGCCAGCCCGTCGGCGGTCGCCTCCTCCAGTTCGCCAGGCGCACCGCAGGTCAGCGACCCACCCGCGCTCGCCGCGTCGGAGGCGGAGCCGGGCGCGGGCCGGCCGGTCGACTGCACGTCCCGGGGCTGACTCCCGCCGGTCTTCCACCGCCGCTGCCCGCCTCGGCTCGGCGGGGCCAGCCGCGCGTCGCCTGGTCGTCGGAGCGGCCCGTCCGTCGGATGGTCAGTCCGGGGTGTCCAGGTCCCGCCACATGAGGATCTCGTCGCGGTCGTCGTCGGCTGCCACCCGCAGCGCGCCCGGCAGTCGACCCACCTCGCGGTAACCGAGCCGGTCGTAGAACCTCTCCAGGCCCAGCCCGCCGCGCACCGTCACGTGCAGCGCCCGCCAACCCAGCTCGGGCGCGCGCCGGGCGGCCTCCCGCATCAGGGCCTGCCCGTGGCCGCGCCCCTGGGTGGCCGGGTGCACCATCACCCGCTTGAGGATGCCCCAGTGCGCCTTCAAGCCGAACCGGTTGTCGGCGAGGAACAGCACCGCGACCGGTCGGTCAGCCTCGTAGCCGACCAGCATCCGGTCCGGACCGTCGGTGACGGCGGCGAAGGTGGCCTCGGCGACGGGACGTACGTCGGCGGTGGTGACCGGGGCGACGAAGCCGACCGCACCGCCGGCGTTGGTGACCTCGACCCAGAGGTCGACGATCTGCTCGCGCAGTGCGGGGGTGAGGTCGGGGTCGAGAACGAAACGCAGGCTCACCCTGCCGATCCTGCTGCGCCGACGCGTCGTGCGCCCGCGATCGTGACCCTCCCGACAGCCGGAGAACCGACCGCCAGAGATGGAGTAGGGCCGACGGGACTCGAACCCGCACTGATGCGGACCTAAACCGCATGCCTCCTGCCATTTGGGCTACGGCCCCTCACCGTGTACACCGTCACCTTCCAGGGCCATTGCGCACGGCGGCGCAGCCGTCTGCCGATCGGAAAACCGGTGGGTGTCACAGCCTTCGCATCGTAGACCACATTCGGCGAGGACACCGCCGCCCGGTTGGAACCGGCGTAGGTGGCCGTCTGGCTGTGGCAGTTCGGGCAGAGAAGCCGCAGGTTGCTGGGTTGGTTGTCGAGGAAGTCGCCGTTGATGTGATCAACGTGCAGTGTCAGCGGCCTACCTTGCCAGGTGGCCCCGACTCCGCAGGCCTCGCACTCCTCCGGCAGCCCGATGGCGGCCAAGGCCCGTTTGAGACGTGACCCCGGGACCCTCCGCCCCTCTGCACGTTTGATCAATAGTTGCGTCAGGGGTGTGCGGACTCCTCGCCCACCCTTGTTGTGTAGTCGGCCAGTGAAGTGTGACGTGTCGATGCCCAACCGTTTGAGCTGACGACTGATGTGTGCGTGGGAACCACCGCTGAACCGGACCCCGAGAATGCGCAGGACGTCGGCGACACTGCGGGACTCCGCTGCCGCCTGGGCGAGCATCTCCGGCGTGCACTTGTAACGAGTCATGCGCAGAAAGTAGCGGCGAGGTCCGACACCGTCGGCCTCCGGCCGGACGCGTTCAGTCGAGGCCGAGGTCGCGGCGCAGCTTGGCGACGTGGCCGGTGGCCTTGACGTTGTAGAACGCGTGCTCGATCTTCCCGTCCGGGTCGATGACGAAGGTGGACCGGATCACCCCGGTCACCGTACGGCCGTAGGACTGCTTCTCGCCGAAGGCGCCGTACGCGGTGAGCACCGCCTTGTCGACGTCGGCGACCAGCGGAAAGGTGATGGCGTCGCGCTCGCGGAACTTCGCCAGCTTGGCGGGCTGGTCGGGGGAGATGCCGACGACCTCGTAACCGGCGGCCTGGAGCGAGGCGAGCGAGTCACGGAAGTCGCAGGCCTGCTTGGTGCAGCCGGGGGTCATCGCGGCCGGGTAGGCGTACAGGATGACCCGGCGACCGCGCAGCGCGGCGAGGGAGAGCGTCTCCCCGGTGTCGGTGGGGAGGGTGAAGTCGGGTGCGGGGTCGCCGGGGGTGAGCCGGTCGGGCGCGGTCATGGCGACGACCCTACCGTCGGGCTGCGCCGCCCCGGCCGATCCCCGCCGGGACACCCGGGACGTTGCCCCGGTGCGCGGTCCTGCCCGGTGCGGCGCGCGCCCGTCCCGGCGTTCCCGCAGCGTGCGGTACGGCGGCCCGTTGGGGGGACCGGCGGTGTCCCGGCGGTGAACAACGCCATGCCTTGTTGCCGTGTCTTGGCAACAACCCGCATCGGGAAATAGTCTGGTCCCGCCAGCCGACTGGAGGTCCCGTGGAAACCCTGGCGATGCACATCTCGAACGGCATCATCAACGGTCCGGTCGCGGGGATCTTCGCCGCCGTCGCGCTGGCCGCCCTGACCTTCTGCGTGCTGCGCGGCCGACGTGACCTGGACGACCGGCTCGCGCCGATGGCCGGCCTGGTCGCCGCGTTCATCTTCGCCGTGCAGATGCTCAACTTCCCGATCTTCACGGCCGGGGTCTCCGGGCACCTGCTCGGTGGCGCGCTCGCCGCCCTGCTGGTCGGCCCGTGGGTCGGCGCGCTCTGCGTGTCGGTGGTGCTGATCGTGCAGGCCCTGGTCTTCGGCGACGGCGGCGTCGCGATGCTCGGCCTGAACATCACCAACATGGCGCTGCTCGGCACCGCGGCGGCGTACCTGCTGATCGCCGGCCTGCTGCGGGTGCTGCCCCGTACCCCCACCGGCCTGGCGGTGACCGCCTTCGTCTCGGCGCTGGTCAGCGTGGTCGTCGCCTCCCAGGGGTTCGTCGTGCAGTACTGGCTCGGCGGCACCACCGACCTGGGCGGCAACCTGACCGGCCTGGCCGGCACGATGGCCGGCGTCCACCTGCTGATCGGCATCGGCGAGGGGCTGATCACCGCGACCACGGTCGCGACCGTCGCCAAGGTCCGACCCGACCTGGTGTACGCGTTGCGCGCGCTGAAGCCGGCGACCGCGCCGGCCCCCGTCCCGGCTGTCGGAGGTGCCCGGTGAGGAAGCGGTCCTGGGGTTTCGTGGCGGTCGGCCTGCTGGTCGCCCTGGTGCTGGCCGGGGTGGTCAGCAACTACGCCTCGTCGCACCCCGACGGTCTGGACTCGTCGCTGCTCAGGGGCTGCACGGTGAACGCCGACGACGAGATCACCGGCGGTTCCTGCCCGGCCCAGCAGGCGAAGGGCCACGAGCTGGCCGACAGCCCGCTGGCCGACTACGGAATCCGGGGCGTGGACAACGGCTTCCTCTCCACCGGCCTGTCCGGGGTGGTCGGCGTGCTGCTCACCTTCGCCGTCGGCGGCGGCGTGTTCTGGCTGCTGCGCCGTCGTGGCCCGGCTGACGCCCCCGGCACCGGGCGGTCCCCGGCCGACGGGCGGCACGCCGGCGACCGGCAGTCCGCCGGCACCGCCGGCTGACCCGGCGGTACGACGTGGGTGCCGGACACGCGCACGTGCTCTACCGGGACACCCCCTCCCGGGTGCACCGGCTGGCACCCGAGGTGAAGATCGCCGCGATGGTGCTGTTCACCGTGGCCGTGGTGGCCACCCCGCGCGAGGCGTTCTGGGCCTTCGGCGGGTACGCCCTGCTGGTCGCCGCCGTCGCCGCGCTGGCCCGGGTCGGCCCGCGCTGGCTGCTGCTGCGCGCCACGATCGAGGTGCCGTTCGTGCTGTTCGCCGTCGCCCTGCCGTTCCTCGGGGCGGGCCCGCGCACCGAGTTCGTCGGGCTGAGCCTGTCGGTGGACGGCCTGCACGGGGCATGGAACATCGTCGCCAAGGGCACCCTGGGGGTGCTCGCGTCGCTGCTGCTGGCCGCCACGACCACCACCCGGGACCTGATCGTCGGCCTGGACCGGCTGCGCTGTCCGCAGATCATCACCCAGATCGCCACGTTCATGCTGCGCTACCTCGACGTGCTGGTCGGTGAGGCCCGCCGGATGCGGGTGGCCCGGATCTCCCGGGGTGACGACCCGCGTTTCCTGTGGCAGTTGCGGGGCTTCGCCGCCGGGGTGGGCGCGCTGTTCCTGCGGGCCTTCGAACGCGGTGAGCGGGTCTACCTCGCGATGCTCTCCCGGGGCTACACCGGGCGGATGCCGGCGGTCTGGCAGGGGGCCGGCGCGGCGACCGCGGGGCAGTGGGTGGCGGCGGCGACCGTGCCGCTGGCGGCGGTGGCGATCGCCGCCACCGCCGTCGTCCTGACATGATCGGGGACGTGCCCAACGCTGTCTCCCTGGACGTCCGTGGCCTCCGCTACGCGTACCCGGACGGTCACGTCGCCCTGGCCGGGGTGGACCTGGCCGTGCCGCGCGGCGGGCGGGTGGCCCTGCTCGGCCCGAACGGCGCGGGCAAGACCACGCTGGTGCTGCACCTCAACGGCATCCTCACCCCGACCGGGGGGTCGGTGAGCGTGGGCGGGCTGACGGTGTCCCGGGACCGGGACATCCTGGCCGAGATCCGCCGTCGGGTGGGTGTCGTCTTCCAGGACCCGGACGACCAGCTCTTCCTGCCCACGGTCGCCGAGGACGTGGCGTTCGGCCCGGCCAACCTGGGGTTGCGGGGTGCCGAGCTGGCCGCCCGGGTGGACGAGGCGTTGACCGCGGTGGGGATGGCCGAGCACCGGGACCGCGCCCCGCACCACCTGTCGTTCGGGCAGCGGCGTCGGGTGGCGGTGGCCACCGTGCTGGCGATGCGCCCGGCGATCCTGGTGCTCGACGAGCCGTCGTCCAACCTGGACCCGGCGGCCCGCCGGGAGCTGGCCGGGATCCTGCGCGCCCTGCCGGTGACCCTGCTGATGGTCACCCACGACCTGCCCTACGCGGCGGAGCTGTGCGAGCGGGCGGTCATCCTGGACGCCGGCCGGATCGTCGCCGACGCCCCCACCGTCGACCTGCTCGCCGACGCCGACCTGCTCTCCCGCCACCGCCTCGAACTGCCCTACGGCTTCCACCCCCGGCCGATCGGCTGACGACCGGGCACCCTGCGCCGGGCCGTGACCGCAGACGGGTCAGGTCCGGGCCGGCGCGGCGGCGGGCCGGGGCGCGGCGGCGCGGGCGGCGGCGTGCAGCCGGAGCAGGCCGGCGGCGACCGCCCCCACCCCGGCGACCAGCACCCCGGTCAGCAGCACCCGTGCGACGCCGCCCGACCAGGGCACCGGGGCGACGGCGCGGGACAGCACGGTCAGGTTGGCGACGCCGACGAAGAGGGCCAGGCACGCCCCGGCCAGCGCGAGCACGAAGTCGGCGGCGGGCCGGCGGGCCAACGCCCACCCCCCGGCGGCCACCGCACCCAGCCCGGTCAGCAGCGGCCAGAGCTGCCCGGCGGCCAGCCCGAGCAGCACCCCGCCGACGCCCTGCGCCCCGGCGTCCAGTTCGCGGCCGAGCACGAGGGCGACGGCGGCGGCCCCGCCGAGGGCGAGCACCCCGCCGACGCCGCGCAGCGCCCGGCTGCCCGCGTCGGTGCCGGCCGGCAGCAGTCCCGCCGCGCCGACCAGCAGCGCGCCGAGGGTGACGGCCACCCACCAGGGGTACGGGTCCGGCGGCGGCACCCAGTCGAGGGCGCCGCGCAGCTCCGCCGGCTCGTCGCCGATGCGCAGCGCGACGGTCCACTCCCGGACCCGGTGTTCCCGGCCCGGGTCGGCGGCCACCGGGGCGGGCACCCCGGATTCCCGCCACAGGGCCCGCTGGTCGTGCCAGCGGACCCGCCTGTCGTCGCCGATCCGACGCCACTGCGGGGCGGCGGCCGGGTCGGCGGTGGCGGGCAGCGCGGTGTCCCCGGCGAGGGTGCGGTTGAGGTACGTGGCGGGGGAGCGGACGTTCTCGTACACCCCGCCCGGCCCGACCCACAGGTACGGCTCCCCGGAGTAGCCGATCACCTCGACGTCCCGGCCGGTGTGGTTGACCAGTTCCAGCCGGGCGCCCGCCTCGACGGCCCGGACGGTCAGCCCCGGCCGGGCGGGCGTGATCCCGGTCACCGTGGTGCGGTAGTCGGTGCCGTCGGGGGCGTCCGCCCCGTGCGCGTACGCCGGTGCGGCGCAGCCGAGCAGGCCGAGCAGTACGGCGGTGACCAGCAGGACGGCCCGCCGCAGGGGTGCCGGGGTCACTTGCCGGCCGCCTCCACGGCCGCGGTGATGCCGGCCGGGCTGCGGTCGGACACGGCGGTGCCGTTCACCTTGATGGTCGGGGTGCCGGTGACCCCGGCCTTGCTGGCGTCGTCGGTGACGTGTTCGGTCCACGCCGTGTACGTGCCGTCCTTGACGCAGGAGCCGAAGTCGTCCTTGTTCAGCCCGACGCCCGCGCCGATGTCGATCAACTGGTCGTTGCTCAGCCCGGCGCTGCCCTCCGGCGGCTGCTGGGCGAACAGCGCGTCGGTGAACTCCTTGAACTTGCCGCCCTTCGCGGCGCAGCCGGACGCGGCCGAGGACCGGGTGGAGTATTCGGTGGTGGAGAACCGGTTGAGGTAGGCGACCGGATGGAAGACCACCCTGGCCTTGCCGGAGCTGACCAGCTGGTTGATGGTCTCCCCGCTGGTCTGCTGGAACTGCTTGCAGGCCGGGCAGAGGTAGTCCTCGTAGAGGTCGATGGTGACCGGCCCGGTGCCGAGCACGACACCGGTGCCGGCGTCGTTCGCCCCGGGCGGTGCGGTGAAGGTGTCCGACTTCTGGCTGGAGTAGACACTCCACCCGATCAGGCCGGCGATCACCAGCACCACCACCGCCCCGACGGAGGTCCAGAGGGTCCGCTTGCGGCGCTTCTCCCGGGCGAGCTGTTCGCGGACGACCCGCGCGGCCTCGTTGCGTCCCTTACGACTACTCATCGTCGTCCTCCACGGATGGGTCGCCCGCGAGCCAGCCGTCCACCGAGAACGGGGTGCGGGGCCAGATCAGCAGGAATCCGGCCAGGGCCAGGAATCCCAGGTCCCGGAGGATCTCCGGGAGGTAGCTCGGGGACTGGCCGGCGGCGAGCTGCCCGCCGCTGCCGAAGCACCCGCAGTCGATGGCCAGGCCACGGGCCCAGGCCGAGGCGATGCCGGCGATGAAGACCACCAGCAGCGCGGCGGAGATCCCGGCGCTCAGCCGGGTCGCCAGCCCGGCGAGCAGGAGCAGGCCCAACGCCAGTTCCACGAACGGCAGCGCGGCCCCGATCGCCGTCGCCACCTCGTAGGGCATCACCTGGTACGCGTTGACGGCCCGGCCGGAGGCAGCGAGGTCACCGACCTTCGTCCCGCCGGCGTACAGCCAGACGGCGGCCAGGCCGAGCCGGGCGGCGACGCCGAGCCAGGGGCGGACGAGCGGCCAGCGGCCGGCCGGGGTACGCGCGGTGGTCACCCTCATTGGTCGTCCCGCCCGGCCCGTGGGTTCCCCGGGGTGACCGGTCGCCGGGTCGCCGGCCGGGGCACCGGGGGCCGGTCGGGGCCGGGCGGCGGGCCGCTACGGCCGGTGGCGGAGGGGTCGCGGTGAGCGGGGATCACGACAAGCCAGGCTACGCGGCGTGGCGCGGGCGGGCAGGGTCGTTCGGCCCTTTCCATGGTCCCGCTCACGCCGGGAACTTTTCCCCGCCGCCGTACGACTACCTGCTCATGACGCCCCACCACCTGCGGCAGGCGCCCCGGCCGCCGTGGCTACCCCCTGCCGTCACGGGGTGGCCGGGTGGGCGTACCGGCCTGCGGTCAGCGAGCATGGCGGGATGAACGCAGTCGATCGTCGCCGGCTGGCCCGGCTGGGGGCCGCCGCCGGCCTGCTGGTCACCCTCGTCGCCCTGCTGCTCGCCCCGGCCGGGCCGGCGAGCGCCCACGCCGTGCTCTCCAGCAGCAGCCCGGTGGCTTCGTCCGTGGTGCCGAGCGCCCCGTCAGAGGTGGTGCTGACGTTCAGCGAGTCGGTCCGCAAGGTGCCCGACAAGGTACGCGTCATCGCCCCGGACGGCTCCCGCGCCGACCGGGGTGAGCCCCGCTTCGAGGGGTCGGTGGTGACGATCGGGGTGGACCCGGCCGGGCCGCAGGGCACCTACCTGGTCAGCTACCGGGTGATCTCCGCCGACAGCCACCCGGTGTCCGGGGCGTTCACCTACTCGGTGGGGGCGCCGTCGACGCCGCCGACCGACTCCGGCTCGGACAGCCGGGCCGACCCGGTGGTCGGCGTGGGCGTGAAGGTGACCAAGTACCTGGGGTACGCGGGCCTGCTGCTGGTGGTGGGTCCGGCGCTGGTGCTGGCCGCGCTCTGGCCGCTGCGGCTGTCCCGGCGGGGCCCGGCCCGGCTGCTCTGGTCCGGCGTGGGGCTGCTGGCCGTCGCGACGGTGGCCGAGGTGTGGTTGCAGGTGCCGTACACCGCCGGCGGGGGGTTGTTCGACGTCACCGGGGAGGGCCTGTCCGAGGTGTTGGGCAGCGGGTACGGCACCGCCCACCTGATCCGGCTGGGCCTGCTCGTGGCGGCGGTGTTCCTGCTCCGGCCGCTGACCCGGGGGCCGGTGGGGCGTACCGACGGGATCATCCTGACCGGGCTCGGGGTGGCCGGGCTGTTCACCTGGCCGCTGGCCGGGCACCCGGCGGCCTCCCCGGCCCCGGCGGTGTCGGTGCTCGTCGACGCGGTGCACCTGGGCAGCATGGCGGTCTGGTTGGGCGGCCTGGTGATGCTGGCCGGGTTCCTGCTGCGCCGGGCCGACGAGCGGGAGCTGGGGGCGATCCTGCCGATCTGGTCCCGCTGGGCGGCGCTGGCGGTGGCGGCGCTGCTGCTGGCCGGCGTCGTGCAGGGGCTGATCGAGGTGGCCAGCGTCGAGGCGCTCACCGGCACCACGTACGGCCGGCTGCTGCTCGCCAAGATCGGGCTGTTCGCGCTGGTGGTGGCCGTGGCCGCGTACTCCCGGCAGTTGGTGCGGCGGCGGACCGCGGCGGCCCGGCCGGTGCCGGTGCGACGCGCGGTCTGGGTGGAGTTGGCGATCACCGCGGTGATCCTGGGGGTGACGGCGACCCTGGTGCAGACCCCGCCGGCCCGGACCGCCGTCGACGGCGGTTCCGGTGCCGACGCCGGCTACTACTCGACCACGTTGACCAGTCCGATCTACTCGCTGCAGGTGGAGCTGGACCCGGCCGAACGGGGCAACAACTCGATGCACCTGTACGCCTACACGCCGGACAACCGGCCGCAGCCGGTGGTGGAGTGGAAGGCCACCGCCGCGCTGCCCTCGGCCGGGATCGAGGCGATCGACATCCCGCTGCTCAAGCTCACCGACAACCACGCGACCGGGGAGTTCAGCTTCCCGTCGGCGGGTGAGTGGCAACTGCGTTTCACAGTCCGTACGTCCGACATCGACCAGGCCACGGTGACCGCCACCGTGCCGATCAAGTAAAGAAGGGCCCGTCCCCGATGATCCGTCTCCGGCGCTCCGCATCCGCCGCCGCGCTCACCCTCGCCGCCGTCACCGCCACGGTGCTCGGCCTCGCCGGGCCGGCCGCGGCGCATGTCACGGTCAACCCGAAGGAGGCGACCCAGGGCAGCTACGGCCGGTTCGCCGTCCGGGTGCCCAACGAGAGCGACACCGCCTCCACCGTCAAGATCGAGGTGAACCTGCCGGAGAACGCCCCGGTCGGCTCGGTCTCCACGATGCCGGTGCCGGGGTGGACGGTCGCGGTGGAGAAGCGCAAGGTGGACCCGCCGATCGAGGTGCACGGCAGCCAGCTCACCGAGGCGGTGTCGAAGCTCACCTGGACGGCCGCCGCCGGTGGGGGCGTCAAGCCGGGCGAGTTCCAGGAGTTCCCGATCTCGCTCGGTCCGCTGCCGCAGGTGGACAAGATGGTCTTCAAGACGCTCCAGACCTACTCCGACGGCAACGTGTCGCGCTGGATCGAGGAGCCCACGCCGGGTGCGGAGGAGCCGGAGAACCCGGCGCCGGTGCTGACCCTGACGGCGGCTGCAGCGTCCCCCTCGGCGGCCCCGGCGGCGGGTGCGCCGGCCGCGAAGGACGACGACGATGACGACGACGCCGGTTCGACGGCGGTCGTGCTGGGTGTCGCCGGCCTGCTGGCCGGGCTCGGTGGGCTGGCCCTCGGCGGGTTGGCCTTCGCCCGGACCCGGCGGGAGCCGACGCCGAGGTCGTGACCCGTACCACCCGCACCGGCCCGTCGGACCCGGCCGGCGGGCCGGTCGCGTCGCCGCCCCGCCGCGGTGCCGGCCGGGCCCGGCCGCGGTGACGGCCCTCCGCGCGGCCGACGGGGAGGGCCGTCTCACCGGGGGATCGGTGGGCTGTGGGTCGTGACCGACTGACCCCAGATTAGCGCCAAAGGTCGAATAAGGGAATATCTGTCCTATTGGTGCTGCCGGCCGGCGGTCGGCACGGGCTCCCGCTCCCGCCTGCGCTCCCGGCGGACCGGCAGCAGCACGAGCAGCAGCAGCGCCAGCAGCACGTACTCGTTGCGCAGCAGGAACTCCCACGGGTTGTCCGTACGGGCCGGGGCCACCCCCCAGTCGTAGAACGAGACCACCCCGTAGACGATCACCAGGCCGGTGCCGGTGGCGAGGGTGAGCAGCCGCCGCCGACGGCGCGCCCCCGCCGGGGTCTGCGGGTCGGCGTCGAGCGCGGCGTCCACCAGCACCACCACCGCCGGGATGAACCAGTAGATGTGGTGGGTCCAGGTGATCGGGCTGACCAGACCGCCGACCAGCCCGGTGAGGGTGAGGCCGGTCAGCCAGTCACCGGCCCCGGCGGCGCGGGCCGCCCGCCACAACCCGTACCCCAGGATCGCCACGACCAGCACCAGCCAGAGCAGCCGGTTCGGCTCCTGCGGCGCGTCGATCCGGCTGAGCAGACCGAACAGCGACTGGTTGCCGGTGTAGTCGGTGCGCCCCACCCGGTCGGTGGCCCACAGCTCGTGGGTCCAGAACCGCCACGAGTCGCGGGGGGCCACCGCGGCGGCCAGCAGCGTCGCCGCCGCCGCCGTGACACTCGCCACCACCGCCGCCCGCCACCGCCGGGTCACCAGCAGGTAGACGATGAAGATGCCCGGGAAGAGCTTGAGCGCCGTGGCCAGCCCGACGCCCACCCCGGCCCAGCGCCGTGCCTGCGGTACGGCGAAGAGCAGGTCGGCCAGGATCAGCACCACCAGCAGCATGTTGATCTGACCGAAGGTGATCGTCTCCCGGGTGCTCTCCACCGCGAAGACCAGCAGCACCGCCACGGTGAGCGCGTACGTCCGGTGCAGGCCGTGCCGCTCGATCACCGGCAGCACCAGCCAGCGGGTGGTGACCACGACGGCGACGCAGGTCAGTGCCGTGAAGATGACGATGGTCAGGCCCAGTGGCAGCACCCCGAACGGCCGCAGCAACAGGGCGCTGAACGGCGGGTACGTGAAATACAACTCACCCTGCACCCGGTCGGGCTGCACGTAGTCGTAGAGCGGGTGCCCGGACGCCCACCAGTCCATCGCCCGCATGTAGATCTTCAGGTCGAAGAAGTCGTGCACCAGGCCCGGCAGGTAGAGCGCCGGCAGCACGGCCGCCAGCGCCAGCACCGTGACGACCCGGCGGGCCGTACGACTTCGCTGGTCCTCCGGGGTGGTGACGGGGGACGCGACGGATTCGGCGGGCACGGGGAAACCCTAGCGGTCCCACCCCGCGACAGTGCCGAGGCGCGGGTACCTGGGCTGCGCGTAGTCTGTTGCGGTGGCTGACCTTCTCGTCTGGATCGACTGTGAGATGACCGGGCTCGACCTCGGCAGCGACAAGCTGATCGAGGTGGCCGCACTGGTCACCGACCCCGACCTCAACGTGCTGGGGGAGGGCGTGGACGTGGTCATCCACGCCGACGAGGCGGCCCTGGAGGCGATGCCGGAGATCGTCCGCACCATGCACGCCAAGTCCGGGCTCACCGAGGAGGTGCGCCGCTCCACGGTCACCCTCGCCGAGGCCGAGGACATGGTCCTGGAGTACGTCACCAGCCACGTGAAGGACCCGCGTACCGCGCCGCTGTGCGGCAACTCGATCGCCACCGACCGGGGCTTCATCGCCCGGGACATGACCCGGCTCGACGCCCACCTGCACTACCGCATGATCGACGTGTCGTCGATCAAGGAGCTGTGCCGGCGCTGGTACCCCCGGGTGTACTTCGGCCAGCCGCGCAAGGGGCTGGCGCACCGGGCCCTGGCCGACATCCGGGAGAGCATCCGCGAGCTGGAGTACTACCGGCGCACCCTGTTCGTGCCGCTGCCCGGCCCGGACGTCGAGACGGCGAAGTCGATCGCGGCGCAGCTCTAGGCCGGTGCCCGCCGAAGGGCGCAACCCGCTGGACGGGCCCCGCCCGGGTGTGGCTATTATTAGTCCGCACCCGCCCGGGAAACCGGCGCGGACGGCATGGTGGCTGTAGCTCAGTTGGCAGAGCACCGGGTTGTGGTCCCGGTTGTCGTGGGTTCAATTCCCATCAGTCACCCGGTTAGTGGATGTTCTCCACCGCAGGCCCCCTCATCCGAGGGGGCCTGAGTCGTTTCCGGGCCCGAGTCGTTCCGGGCCCGCGCCGCCCAGGGGTCGGGGTGCCGTCGAAGACGGGCCGGCCCCCACCTTCAGGCGGGGGCCGGCCCGTACGGTGTGCCGCAGGGGTCAGGGCGTCGGCTCGGCGCTCGGCGTCGGCGTGTTCCCGGCGTCCGGCTGCCCGGCGTCCGGCTCGTACGGCAGGGCGCTGCCCTTGACGTACTGGTCCCAGCTCATGTTCCAGTCGGTCCAGCCGTTGCCGTTCTGGAGCTTGCGCTCGGTGCCCTTGACGGTGATCGGGTCACCGATCTTGGTGTTGGCGAACAGCCAGGCACCGTCCTTCATCGACACGTTGACGCAGCCGTGCGAGACGTTCGTGGTGCCCTGCTGCCCCTCCGACCAGGGGGCGGCGTGGATGAACTCGCCACCCCAGGTGAGCCGCTGGGCATAGTCGATCTTGGTGCGGTAGCCCTCCTCGGGGCCCAGCTCCTCCATGGTGTCGAAGACCGTCTTGCGCAGCTTCTCGATCACCACCATCGTGCCGCTGGACGAGGGGGTGCTCTTCTTGCCCAGGCTGACCGGGATGGTCTTGACGACCTTGCCGTCCTTGGTCACGGTCATCCGCTTGGTCTTGTTGTCGACCTGCATCACCACCGACGGGCCGACCTTGACGTCCACGGTCAGGTCGGAGCGGCCGTACCAGCCGCCGCCCATCGGCAGCCCACCGGCCCGCACCCGGTACGAGATCGTGGTTCCCGACTGCCAGAACTCCTTGGGCCGGTAGCGGACCTCGGTGGGGCTGACCCAGTGCCAGACGCCCTCCTGCGCGGGGGTGCTGGTGACCGTCATCCGGCGCTGTACGTCGTCGCGGTAGTCCTCGGGGACGGCCCGACCGAACTTCACGATCAGCGGCATGCCCACGCCGACCACCTGGTTGTCGCCGAGGAAGCTGGTCACCCGTACCTGCTTGTCCGGCTTGGCCATCACCGTGAAGGCACTGGTGGCCGTGGCCGGCTTGCCGTCCTCACCGGTCGCCGTGACGGTGGCGGTGTACTTCTCCCCGTACTCCAGCGTGCCGTCGGGCAGCCAGCTCGCGCCGTCCGCGGCGAGCTTGCCCTCGACGGCCTTGCCGGCGGCGTCGGTGAGCGCGACGGTGGTGTCCTTCGCATCCTTGGCGGTGAAGACGATGCCGGTGGAGGCCGGGACGTCGGTGGCGTCGGCCTTCGGCTCGGTGATCGTCGCGCTGGCCTTCGGCGCGGCCTCCTCGCCGCCGCCCTGCCAGCTCGACGGCTTGTCGCCGCCCGAACCGGTGCAGGCGGAGGTGAGGGCCAGCGCCGCGGCGAGGACCCCCGCCGCGAGCACCCGGCGACGACCGGTGCGCCCGGTCAGGTGGTCCTGGACAACTCGCATGATTCCCTCACAGTCGTGGTCCCCGATGTCCCATCGTCCCTCACAGACGCGGCGGCGCGCCCGTCGGTTGCGAAGGGTGAACTGAAACACGCCGCCGGGCGGGGTGCGATGACCATCGGTCACCGGCCCGTGCCCGTCCCGGGGGGCCCCCCGCCCCCACCCCGCACCGCGGGCCCACCCCCGCCCCCCCACCGCCCCGCCGCCCCCGCACC
>NZ_JBMDWU010000446.1:0-2031 GCF_048594385.1 Micromonospora sp.
GCCGCCCCCCCGCGCCGCGCGCCCGCGGGGGGGTGGTGGGCGGGGGGGGGCCCCCCCCCCAAACTCTCCCCGGTCCCGCGGCCCGACGGCGGCGGGGTCAGCCGGCCAGGTGACCCCAGTCGTCCTCCAGGTTCCGCCACGGGCCCTGGGCGGCGACCGTGCCGTCGACCAGCACCACCACGTGGTCGGCGCGGACCAGCGCCGCCCGCTTCGAGGTGGAGCCGAGCACGGTCACCCCGTGCTCCCGCAACGCCGCCCACAGCGCCAGCTCGGTGGTGACGTCCAGCGCGGAGGACACGTCGTCGGCGACCAGCAGTTCGGTACGCGGGGCGAGTGCCCGGGCCAGCGCCAGCCGCTGCAACTGCCCACCGGACAACCGGGTGCCCTTGTGCCCGATGAGCAGCCCCAGCCCGCCGCCGCCCGCCAGGTCGTGCTCCAGTTGGGCGGTGGTGACCGCCCCGGCGGCGTCCACGTCGTGGCCGAGGGCGATGTTGTCGGCGACCGTGCCGGAGAGCACCCGGGGCAGCTGACCGACGTAGCCGACCTGCTGGGGGCGTAGGAACAGTTCCGGCTCGGTCACCGGCTCGCCGTTCCACCGCAGCTCGCCGACGTGGTGCACGATCCCGGCCAGCGCCCGCAGCAGCGACGACTTGCCGGACCCGACGGGCCCGACCACCAGGACCAGGTGGCCCCGGTCGACGGTCAGGTCGACGTCCCGCACGGCGAGGGTGCCGTCGGAGTGCCGCGCCCCGAAGCCGACCAGTTCCAGGCGGCGCAGCGGCCGGCGCGGCGGCGGCTGCGGCGCGGGGGCGGTGCCGGCGGCGATGTCCACCCCCGGCACCTCCGCCGAGTACGCCCCGATCCCGGCCATCGCCACCGTCCGCCGGGTCCACACCCGCGCCGACGGGTACTGCGAGACCAGGGACGCGGTGGTCCAGGCGAACCAGCGGGCCGCCCCGAGGGTGGAGACGGCGACCAGGGTGGCACCGGCGGAGAGCCCCCCGCCGAGGTAGAGCGCCCACGCGGCGATCGGCAGCAGCCCGCTGGCCACCGAGGGGGTGGAGCGGGCCCACACCTGCGCGGCGATCTCCCGCCGCTGCCGGTCGCTGCGCACCAGGTCCAGCGCGGAGAGGTGGTCGAGCACCGGCCGGGTCGCCCCGGCGAGCTTGACCGTCCGGGCCGCCGACAGCGACGAGACCAGCGCGGTGGCGAAGGCGGCGCGGGCGGCCACCGTGTCCCGCGCGGAACGCTCCAACCGGGGGCCGAACAGGGTCGCGGCGAGCCCGGACACGGCCATCGTGCCCACGAAGAACAGCGCCGGCACGAGACTGCCCGTGATCAGCGTCATGGTCACCATCGTCACCAGGGCGATGAACTGGTCCATCAGGTTGTCGGCGAGCTGCACGACCCGTTCGGTGTCCCCGCTCTGCGCCACCACCTCGGCCGGGGTGTGCCGGCTGGTACGGCGCGGGCCGGTCTGGCCGTGCACCAGCCGCAGGCTCATCCGCAGCATCTGCCGTACCCACCACTGGGGGAACCGCAGGTTCGTCAGGAAGGGCAGCGGCAGCACCACCACCAGCGCGGCGGCGATACCGAGCGCCGGCAGCCACGGGTCACCGCCGTCGACGACGTCCGCCCACAGCCAGGGCAGCACCGCGCCGTCGAGGCCGAGCACGGTGATCACCATGAACAGCCCGACCGACAGCAGGCCGAGGCGCGGGTCGTTCAGGCCCAGCCGCAGGATCTCCCGCATGGTCCGCGCGGGCGGTAGCGGTGGCAGCGGCGGCGGGTCCCCCTTCGGTACGGCCACCGCCGTCCGCCCGGCCGTCCCGGTCCCCCGCACGGCGCCGGCCCGACCCGGCCCGTCACCGCCCGGCTTGTCGATGCCCGACCCGGTACCGGGCGGCCCGGCCGGGGACGTCGCGTCGGCGTCCGGCCAGCCGGTGACCGGCGCGTCGGCGTCCGGCCAGGCGGTACCCCTGGTGCCGGCGTCCGGCCAGCCGGTGACCGGCGCGTCGGCATCCGGCCAGG
>NZ_JBMDWU010000447.1:0-1993 GCF_048594385.1 Micromonospora sp.
GGCCCCCCGCCCCCGGCCCCCCCCCGCCCGCCCGCCGCCGGGCGCTGGGCCCCCCCCCCCCCCCCCCCCCCCACCCCGCCCGCGGGCCGGGGGGGGGGGCCCGGGCGACGCACCGGCCGCCGGCGGCATCCCCGCCGGGCGGGGCCCCCGCCGCATGTTCGGCGTCACCCCCGCCCGGCTCGGCGCGCGCGGCACCGGCGCGGGCTGCACCATCACCAACCCCGCCGGCCGTACGAAGATCGAGCGCCGGAGCACCGCGTCCCCCTTGGCGTCGAGCTGGTAGACGTCGAGCCAGCACCATCCGTCGTAGGTGATCCAGTCGAGCACGCGGATCACCCGGCACCTGATCGGCCTGACGAACTGCACACTGGCCGCCCGACCCACGTCCACCAGGTCACCCGCCTTCGGCAGCGGCGCGCTCACCGCCAGCCCCAGACCTGCCGGAACCTGCGCCACTGCCTGATCCGGTGCCGGGCGGCCTCCACCACCGGGCAGAACCCGGCCTCGGCGCACCTCCCGCACCGCCGGTGCCGGTGCTGGTCCAGGCAGTCCCACGCCAGCCGGACCAGCAGCGGCACCTCGCGGCGGGCGGTCACGACGCCGCCCCGGGCCGGGCACCGCGCTCGTCGCTGGCACACATCGGGTGTCCTTTCCGGAAATAGCGCCGCCCCGCCCGCGCGCTATTCGCTACGAGCGGGACAGCGGGCTATTGTCGACGCCATTGTTGACGCCCCGGATCACCGTCCGGTGATTCACACCCTGCGACACGACCGACACCTTGCGCAACAACTCCCCCTCCCCCTAATGTCGTGTCGATTTGACGCGCGAGGGACGGAGGACAGAAATGGCGCAGGGGAAACAATTGTTGTTGCACCAGGGGTGCGGTGATGTTGCATGACGGAGGAAACAAGCGGTTCCACCGTCCCCCGGCGGCAGCTCGGCCGGCTGCTCACCCAGCTCCGTGAGGACGCCTCGGTCTCCCTGGACAGCGCGGCCGAAGGGCTGGACTGCTCCCGGCAGAAGGTGTGGCGCATCGAGAAGGGCCTGGTGCCGGTGCGGGTGGTGGACGCCCGCGCCATGTGTGCGATGTACGGGGTGCCCGAGGAGATGACGTCCATCGTCACCGGGCTCGCCCGGGAGACCCGCGCCAAGGGCTGGTGGCATTCCTACGGCGACGTGGTCCCGTCCTGGTTCTCGCTCTACGTCGGCCTCGAATCGTCGGCCGCTCTCATGCGCCGATACGATTCGGAACTGATCCCGGGCCTGCTCCAGACCCGCGAGTACGCGGCAGAATTGTTTCTTCGCAAGAATCCCACCATGAGCCCGGTGGATCGCGAAAAGCTCGTCGAGGTACGGATGCAGCGCCAGCACGTCCTGACCCGCCGGCTGCCCAGCGCGCCCACCCTCAGGGTGGTGCTGAGCGAGGCGGTGCTGCGGCGCACCCTCCCCGACCGGCAGGCGATGGCCGGGCAGCTCCGCCACCTGCTCGACATGGCCACCCTGCCCAACGTGAGCCTGCGCGTCCTGCCGTTCACCGCCGGCCCGCCGCTGGCCAGCGAGACGGGCACGTTCGTCCTGCTGGACTTCCCGCAGGCGTTCGGGCGGGCATCGACGGAGCCGACTACCGTCTACCTGGAGAACATCACCGGCGCGCTCTATCTGGACAAGCCGGCGGAGGTCGCCGCCTACGACCGCGTCTGGGCCGATCTGGAGACGCTCGCGGCGGACGAGGCGGCGACAGAAAAGATCATCCGGGCGATCATCGAGGAGCGAGCATGACTGACCTGGCCGGGGCCGTCTGGCGCAAGAGCACCCGCAGCGGCGGGAGCGGCGGCGACTGCGTCGAGGTGGCCGACAACCTGCCCGGCCTGATCGGCGTACGGGACAGCAAGGACCAGGCCGGCCCGGCGTTACGGTTCGCCCCGGCCGCCTGGTCCACCTTCGTCCGCGCGGTACCTCGCCGGCCGCGCTGAACCCCGTCGGGGCCGCCCGC